>JAURVW010000806.1 GCA_030655275.1 Solirubrobacteraceae bacterium | reverse complement strand
GACGACCTCGCCGAGTGGTCGCCCGAGGAGCGTCGCCCGACGGTGCGCCACCAGCGCGAGCAGGTCGAGAACGCCCTGCTGGGCCTGCGGGCCAGCTGAGGCACGAGCCCGCCGCCGCGAAACGCTGGCTGCGGCATCAGCGGGCCCGCCCAGTAGCGCCGCGAAACGCTGGCTGCGGCGTCAGCGGGCCTTGTCTCGTCTGGGCCACAACCCTCCAAACCCGAAACGGACCGTGGTCCACTGGGCTGAGAGCCCGGTGGACCACGGTCCGTTTGAGATTTGCGGGGATTGGTCGGGTGGTCGCGTTGTTCGCGCGATCGCGTTGGACGAGGGGTCGTCGCGGCGCCTGCAGCCCCATGCCGGCGACGCCGCGACGTTTCCCTCGCCAGCGACGGATCGGCGCTCGCCGACCGCGTCGTTTCGTCGTGGCCAGCGGCGGCTTCTCGCCCGTCGCTCGCCGTCCGCGTCGGCTACGTCGTGACCAGCGGCGGCTTCTCGGCGGGCGCTGCGGCCGTGGCCCCTTGCGGCGGTGTCGCCCCGAGCTTCCCCGCGGCCGTGCCCTTCGAGGCGGCCGAGGTGGCGGCGTCGGCCATGTCGACGGGGTCGGTCGGATCGGGCTCGCGCTCGGGTTCGCCGAGCAGGTGTGCGCCCGCGAAGACGGCGGCCAGGAGGAAGTACCCGAGCG
Source organism: Solirubrobacteraceae bacterium (assembly GCA_030655275.1). GTDB lineage: Bacteria > Actinomycetota > Thermoleophilia > Solirubrobacterales > Solirubrobacteraceae > JAGIBJ01. Next base: position 4,368 of record JAURVW010000806.1, on the reverse strand, counting down.
GGACGTGCCAGTCGGCGAAGAACTCGACCTTGTCGCCGTGGATCAGGCCGATGAGCGAGAGTGCCGCCGCGACGAGGGCGTAGCCCGCGGCCCACAGGAACTTCTTGTCGATCAGGAAGGCCGCGATCGCGCCGAGGAGCAGGCCCGCCAGGACGGCGCCCGACCCGAGCGTGTGGAGCCCGCTGTAGTACACGCCGGCACTGCCGAACGCGGCGGCTCCGACGTCGGCGGCGTTCGTGCCCGCGGCCGAGAGGGCGTTGTCGATCTGCCCGGAGCCCCAGGCGGCGATGTTGGGCACCGTCGCCAGGACGACCGCCGCGTAGTGCGCCTTCGGGACCTCCTTGAACGACTGCGCGCCGATCACGAGCCCGATGTAGAGGAGCACCGGCACGATCGCCGGGACCGGCAGGAGCGCCGCGAGGAGCGGAAACAACCCGAACGTGCAGAACAGGAAGATCGCCACGCCCGTCGCCAGGGAGTAGGAGATCCGGCCGCCGGCCTGCTTCCAACCCGGCTGGCCGACGTACACGGCCGGCGGGAACGGGCAGCCCAGGCACGAGCCGACCACGGCGCCGCCGCCATCGGCGAGCAGCACGGCACGGAGGTTGTAGTCGTCGCCCGCAGCCTTCGCCGACTCGACGTTGCTCATCGCCTCGGTGAAGTTGTAGATGCCGAGCGGGATGGCGGTGGCGAGCAGCGGCGAGATGTCGCTGAGGCCGTCGAACATGAGGTCGAAGTTGAGCGACGGCAGGCCGATCGCGATCGACTTCGCGGCGTTGCCGACCTCGGCGGTGTCCATGAAGCCACCGGCCCAGGCGATCGCCGAGCCGACGAGCAGCGCGAAGAGCCCGACCGGGAAGTTGCCGGGCATCTTCACGCCGCCGACGAAGCCGATCAGCAGGATGCCGAGCACCGGGAGGGAGACCCACAGGGTGTCCCACATCTGCGCGGCCGGGCTCATCGCGATGAACGTGATCGAGATGCCGGCGAGCGTGCCGAGGAGCGCCGCACGAGGCGTGTACTTCGCCACGAACGGTCCGACGAACGCACCGATCAGGATGATGATCCCGATGATGAAGGCCCACGCGAGGCCCGCCGACCAGGCCGCGATCGGATCCTTCGTCGCCAGGAACGTCGGCAGCATCACGACGAACGTCACGATGAACATGTGCGGGACGGACGGCCCGTACGGCATGGCGGTCACGTCGGACCGACCGGACTTGATGGCGAGGCGACGCGCGAGCCAGAAGTAGAAGACGTTGCCGACGAGCAGCTCGATGCCGAGCGCCGGGAGGATCGTGCCGAAGACGTCGGCGCCGGGGATCTGCACGACCCCCGCCGCCAGGCCCGCGAGCACGAGCACGTTGACGAGCATGTTGATGCCGAAGCCGAAGGCGGCATTGAGCTCGCCTCTCGACCAGAGTGCCGGCCCATGGGCCGGTGAGGTGGTGGCAGCCATCGGGTCAGGCTCCTGTGGTGACGGGGGTGGGGTGGGGGTCAGCCGTCGGTGAGAGCGTCTCGGCGGTGGTCGGGGTCGTGGTGGTGCTGGTCGGGCTGGGGCCGGGAAGGGCCTCGAGGACCTCGGTGGACGTCGCCGTCCAGCCGAAGATGCCGCCCTGCGCGCTGATCATCCTCAGCGCGGTGGCGTGGAACTCGGGGAAGTAGGAGCCGGTGCCGTCCTCGACGACGAGGCATTCGAAGCCGCGGTCGTTGGCCTCGCGGACCGTCGTGTGCACGCACACCTCGGTCGTCACGCCGGTCACGATCAGGCTCGTGATGCCGCCCTTGGCGAGCAGCAGACCGAGGTCGGTCGCGTAGAAGGCGCCCTTGCCGGGCTTGTCGATCACGGCCTCGCCAGCGATCGGGGCGAGCTCGTCGATGATGTCGTGGCCGTATTCGCCGCGCACGAGGATCCGGCCGTTGGGGCTCGGGTCACCGATCTCGAGGGTCGGGTTGCCGCGCACGCGCTTGGCCTCGTGGAGATCCGTGAGGTCCGGGCGATGGCCCTCACGGGTGTGGATCACGGCCATGCCGATCGACCGGGCCGCGTCCAGCAGCGACTTCACTGCGGGGATCACCGGCGCGAGCAGCGACACGTCGTTGCCGAGCGTCTCGCCGAAGCCCGCGGGTTCGAGGAAGTCGCGCTGCATGTCGATGATCAGCAGCGCGGTCGTCGACGGCTCGAACGTGAAGGCGTAGGGGCGGGCCGTCACGCTGCGCTGGAGCGGCTCGGCTGCCTGGGTTGGCAATGGTTCCATGGGATCTCGCGGCAGATGCGTTGTATGCAAGTCAGTCGACAGAGAGCGGACGACGTGGCGAAAGGTACTTCCGTCGTTTCGCCCCTTCTTTGGCCGTGGGGCCCCAGAATCGGCGCTTCCGTTGGACATTTGTCGAAATGGGCGGGGCTGGGTCTGGCCGTCGGGCCACCCCTGGCATCACGAAGGGGCCGGTACCGTGGCGCTCTATGTACACACCACCGCATGCATCCGACCTTGCGTTGGCGCGCCTGGCCGCCGCCCGTCCTCTCCTGATCGACGTCGTTCCAGCGCGCGACGTGTCGTCGTTCCACGCGGCGGGGGGAGTTTCCCACGGTGGGCCGCCGATCGAAAGCGCTCGCATGTGCGCGCCGATGCGTCAGGCGATCGGCGTCGCACTCACGATCGAGGGCGCTGCCGACACGCCCGAAGCGGCCCTGGCGCTCGTCGACGCCGGCGAGATCCCGTACGTCCCCAACCACGACGTCGGCGGGGTCGGTCCGATGTCGGGCGCGGTGACCGGCTCGATGCCGCTGCTGATCGCGAAGGACGAGGCGACCGGCCGGACGGCGTGGTGCCCGCTCAACGAGGGCTCCGGCAAGGTGCTGCGCTACGGCGCCGACGGCCCCGAGGTCGTCGACCGCCTGAAGTGGATGCGCGACGTGCTCGGCCCGAGCCTGTCGAGGGCGCTCGCGGAGATCGGTCCGATCGACCTCATCGACGTGCAGCGCGACGCGATGGTCCTCGGCGACGAGTGCCATCACCGCACGGAGGAGGGCACGATGATCGTCGCCGAGCTCCTGCGCGGCCACGTCCCGGACGACGTGCAGGCCTTCATCGACGGCAACACCCAGTTCTTCCTCAACCTCGCGATGGTCTCCGCGAAGCTCGCGATGGACTGCGCTTCCGGTGTGGAGGGCTCGTCGCTGGTGACGGTCGTCGCGCGCAACGGCGTGGAGGTGGGCGTGAAGCTCTCGGGCACCGGCGACGAGTGGTTCGTCGGCACGGCCGCGCTGCCGTTCCCGCACAAGCTCTACGAGGGATTCACCGCCGACGACATGAACCCGGATCTGGGCGACTCCGCGAACGTCGAGGTGTACGGGATCGGTGCGCTCGCCGTGGCCGGCTCGCCGCTCTCGGCGCCGTCGGTCGGATTGGAGGTCGACGAGATCGACGACATCGACGCGCGGCTACGACCGATCGCTGCCGGGGAACATCCCGAGCTCCGGCTCACGCTCCGCGACGGCACCAGGAAGCCGGCGATCCTCGGCGTCGACGGCCGGGCGGTCGTCGCGACCGGCCAGGTGCCGCCGATCCACACGGGCATCGCCAACAAGCGGCCCGGCATCGGCCAGATCGGCGGCGGGATCACGCTGCCACCGTTCTCGGCGTTCGTCGAGGCGCTCGCCGCGCTCGACGCGAAGGTGGCGGCCGAGCCTGCGGCCGCCTAGGGGCAGCCGCTTCGACTGGGCCCGCGGCCGCCCCAGGGCGACCGCGTCGGCCGAGCCCGCGGCCGCCCGGATGCGACCGCGGGGCCGGCCTCTTATCAGCCGGGCTTGATCGTGCTGGTGCGGCTGGTGGACGCCTGCTTGGCGTCCTCACCGAACTCGCCCGAGAGGGTGATCTTCACCCTCAGCGAGCGGGCGCGGCGCAGGGCCGCGGCGCCCGAGTTGCTCAGACGGATCGTGACCCGTCCGGTCGTGCTCTCGTCGATCTTCACCGTGCCGGACGCGAGCGTCAGCGCGCGCGGCCTGCTGGTGGTGACCTTCACGCGAACTTCGCACGGCGCCAGGAACGCGCTCGGGCAGTCCACGGTGTAGCCCGTGTCGAGCGTGCGCCCCTTGACCTTCGCCGCGCGCGGACGCGTGAGCTCCATCTGCGCGTCGAACTTCAGCGAGGTGATGAAGTCCGGCAGCACGATGGGTGCGATCGTCGGGAGCGGGCCCGGTGCGGTCGTCGGTGCCGGCGTGGCGGTCGGTGCCGGCGTCGGGCCGGCAATGGGAGTTTCCGTCGGTGCCGGCGTCGGCGTCGCGGTCGGCGTCGGCGTGACGGTCGGCGTAGGCGTGACGGTCGGCGTCGGCGTGGCGGTCGGCGTCGGCGTGGCGGTCGGCGT
>JAURVW010000908.1 GCA_030655275.1 Solirubrobacteraceae bacterium | reverse complement strand
AACGACGACCAGCAATACAAGGCGTACGTGGCAGCGAACGCCGAACCGTTGAAGCAGTTCGGCGCGCGCTTCCTGGTGCGCGGCGGGCCGTTCGAGTGCCGCGAAGGCACGAGCCGGGCGCGCAACGTGGTAATCGAGTTCCCGTCGTACCAGGCCGCGCGCGACTGCTTCGACTCGCCCGGCTACCAGGCTGCGCTGGCCCTGCGCCGGCCTTGGTCGACGGCCGATCTGGTGATCGTCGAAGGTTACGACCCGCCGTGATCGACGGCGAGCGCGGCGAAAGCGGCGCACCGATGACGATTTCGCGCCTGCTCTGGCGCGCGCTGGCCGTCCTGTGCGTCGTGCTCGGCCTGATCGGCGTGGTGCTGCCGGGCCTGCCCACGGTGCCGTTCCTGATCGCCGCCGCCTGGGCCGGCGGCCGCGGCTGGCCGGCGCTCGAACGCTGGCTGCTGGCGCATCCGCAGATCGGCCCGCCGATCCGGCGTTGGCGCGAACGCGGCGCGGTCCCGCGCCGTGCGAAATGGGCGGCGAGCCTGATGATGAGCGCGAGCGCGGTGCTGCTCTCGTTCACGCCGGCGCCGCTCGCGGTCAAGGTCGCGGTGCCGCTGCTGATGCTCGCGGTCGCCGTCTGGCTCTGGCGCCGGCCCGAATAACGTCACCCCGCCCCGACGAAAAGGGGCGAAAAACGACCAAAAACGCGCCTCGTCGGGCCGTTTCCGGGCCCGATTCGTGGCCACTATCAAAAATCGGCAGGTTTTTGGAACGCACGGTCGGCGCGGCGCCGTGCCGTCGCGAGGAAAGAAAAATGCCCGGTCGGCGCGCCGGACCGGCGAGTTCGGTCCGGCGGCGATGCGCCGCGGCGTCCGGGTCCGGCGCCAGGCAGCGGAATTCGGGCCGCTCAGGCGCCGCCTGAGACTCACGGCGCGGCGAGTTCGCGCGTCACGCGCTGCACGAATTCGATCAGCGCCTCATGCAGGCGGCGTGCGTGCGCGATGAAGCTGGCGCGCGAACGCAGCGCGCGCAGTTCGTGCTCGAGCGCGTTCACTTGCTCGCAGAGCGCGAGCGCGCCGACTGCCGCCAGCGCACCGCGCACCGAGTGGCAGATGCCGCGCCAGCGCGCGACCAGGTCGTGCTCGGTGCCGGTCGATTCGAGCAGCGCCGGCAACCCGT
>JAURVW010000902.1 GCA_030655275.1 Solirubrobacteraceae bacterium | reverse complement strand
AATTCGTCGCGCTGCTGATCGACTTCTGGCGCAGCCTGTGACGGCGCAGAACACGGCCATGTTCGCCCCCGACTTGCCGGCGCAGGGCCTGCGCCCCACGCAGGCGCAGATGCTCAAGCACCTGCGCCGCTCCAATGCGGTGGCGCAGCGCGCCGTCGCACTCGGGCACCATCCCTTCGGCGCCGTGCTGGTCGGCCCCGACCAGGAGACGGTGCTGCTCGAGCAGTGCAACATCGACACGGTCAACCATGCCGAGTCGACGCTCGCGCGCGTGGCGGCGACCAATTTCACGCCCGAGTTCCTGTGGGGCTGCACGCTCTACACCGCGGTCGAGCCCTGCTGCATGTGCGCCGGCACCGCCTACTGGGCCAACATCGGCCGCGTGGTCTACGGCATGACCGAGGCGCAACTGCTCGCCGAAACGGGCAGCCACGCCGAGAACCCGACGATGAGCGTGCCGTCGCGCTATGTCTTCGACCACTGCCAGAAGCCGGTCGAACTCATCGGCCCGGTGCCGGAGATCGCCGAGGAAACGATCGCCATGCAGCGGGCGTTCTGGGCATCGCGCTGACGCGCTCCCGGATGCGTCTCAGCGCATCACCGGCGTGGGCCGCAGCTTCTTGCAGTCCTTGCCCGTCGATTCCTTGATGAAGCGCTTGTCCCCTGGCGTGATCCATCGCATGTTCTCGCGCTTGTCCTGTCCCCCGGCACAGAGCTGGACCACGTAGCCGATCTGCCAGTCGGGGCAGGCGCCTTCTGTCTGCCCGGTGGACGGGCAAGGATGTTCCTGGCGAAAGGCGCGCTGCTCGGCGTGGTCGCGGTGCTTGCTGCGGGCGTCGGCCAGGCCGGGCACGGTGGCGAGCAGGAGGCAGAGGAGGAGAGTCTTGTTCATGCGGAGGGCCGCGTCGGTGGAATCGCGGTGCTCTATGCTATCTGGCTCCCGCGCCTGGCGCTCCCACCGTCGCCCGCGGTCTTCTCCGTTTCTCAATGCATCTGCCTCCTCTGAATTCCGATGTCGACCCGGCCCTTGCGCCCCTGGTCGCCGTGACCGGCGCGACCGGCTTCATCGGGCGGCACCTCGTTACTGCCCTGGCGGAGGCGGGCTGGCGCGTGCGGCTGCTGCTGCGGCGCGAGCCGTCCGGCGCCGAATGGCGGCAGTCGACGCCGGAGGTCGTGGCCGGGTCGCTCGACAACGAGGCGGCGCTGGCGCGTCTGGTGGAGGGCGCCGATGCGGTGATCCATCTTGCCGGGCTCATCAAGGCGGCGCGGCGGGCGGACTTCTTCGCGGTCAACGCGCAGGGCGTCGCACGGATCGCCCAGGCGACGGAGCGGATCTCGCCCGACGCACATTTCCTGCTCGTCTCCAGCCTGGCCGCGCGCGAACCGCTGCTCTCTGACTACGCTGCCAGCAAGCGCGCCGGCGAGGCGGCGGCGCTCGCTGCGCTGGGCGCGCGCACGACGGTGCTGCGGCCGCCCGCGGTCTACGGCCCCGGCGACCGCGAAACGCTGCGCTTCTTCCAGGTCGCCCGCTGGCCACGCGTGCCCTTGCTCGGCGGGCCGGACGCGCACGCCGCGCTGATCCACGTGCGCGACGTGGCCCGGCTGATCGTCGCGCTCGTCGCGTCGACGCCTCATGGCCG
>JAURVW010000890.1 GCA_030655275.1 Solirubrobacteraceae bacterium | reverse complement strand
GCGCCGTGCTCGAGGAAGCGGTACTCCGAGAGCGTGCCCTGGCGGACCAGGTAGACGGTGAGCGTTCGGATGTAGAGCGCACCGAGACCGAGACCGATCGCAATGATGATGATGTTCTTCGAGATGGCGAAGGCGCCGATGACGCCGTCGAACGAGAACGACGCGTCGAGCAACTCGAGGTAGAGGAAGCTCGCCAGGCCACCCTTGGCCACGGCCGCGACCGCCGCAGCGGCGGCGCCGTTGGGATCTTCCGGATGCTCCCGTCGGGCGCGTTCTTCGAGCTCGTGCTCGGCTTCGAGTTCGTCCTCCAGGGACTCCTCGAGTGCGCCGGCGGCGCCGTTGGAGAGCAGGTAGGCGATGAGGCCGGCGAGGCCGGCGACGAGGACCTCGAGCTCATGCTCGTCGGCAGCGACGAGCTTCGCGACGAGGAGCAGCGCGATCGCGGCGATCGCGGCGGTGATGCCGTCGATGTGGCCGACCTTGGCGAGCGGCTTCTCGATCGGCCAGAGCCAATGGCTCTCTTTCTCGTCGTCGAAGAAGAAGTTGAGGAACACCATGAACAGGAAGACACCACCGAAGGCGGCGATCACCGGGTAGCTCTTCTCGAGCTCCTCGGCGTACTTCGTCTGCTCGTTGAACGCGAGGTTGAGGACGTCGGGGATGCTGATCCCGGAGGCGACCGCGACGATCACGATCGGGAACACGAGCCGCATGCCGAAGACGGCGATGAGGATGCCCCAGGTGAGGAAGATCTGCTGCCACTTGGCCGTCATCGTCTTGAGGACGGCGGCGTTCACGACCGCGTTGTCGAAGGAGATCGAGATCTCGAGGATCGCCAGCAGGGTGACGATCAGTGCCACCTCGAGCCCGCCGAACACCGCCGACAGGACGATGGCGAGCACGGTGCACGCCAGGGGGATTCGGAAGGTCTGAAGTGGGTGCAAGGGGATCCTGGGAAAGAGACCGGGGAGCGCGCCCGCCGTCGCGCTCCCCGGAAAACGGGTGGGTGGTTGGCGTTACGCCTGGGTCAGACGTTGACGCCGTAGTCGCGGGCGATGCCCGCGAGGCCGGTGGCCCAGCCCTGGCCGACCGCGCGGAACTTCCAGTCGGAGCCGGCGCGGTACACCTCGCCGAAGACCATGGCGGTCTCGGTGGAGGCATCCTCGGAGAGGTCGTAGCGGGCGAGCTCGACCTCGCCGGCCTGGTTGACGATGCGGATGAACGCGTTGCGGACCTGGCCGAAGTTCTGGCTGCGCTCCTCGGCGTTGTAGATCGAGACGGGGAAGACGACCTTGTCGACCCCGGCCGGCACGGCGGCGAGGTTGATCTTGATCTGCTCGTCGTCGCCGTCGCCCTCACCGGTGGTGTTGTCGCCGGTGTGCTCGACGGAGCCGTCGGGCGACTTGAGGTTGTTGAAGAAGACGAAGTCCGAGTCGGAGCCGGCCTTGCCCTCCGCGGTCAGCAGGATCGCCGAGGCGTCGAGGTCGAAGTCGGTCCCGTCGGTCGTGCGGGTGTCCCAACCGAGACCGACGATGATCGCCGTCAGGCCCGGGGCTTCCTTGGTGAGGGAGACGTTGCCGCCCTTGGTGAGTGAGACGCCCATGTGATGGCTCCAGTCCTGGGGAGTCGAGGTTCAGGCCGACCATAGCGTGCCGGCGCCCGGACTTCGCCGGGTACCCCCGGTCGCGGATACCGGAGGTTCACGACTCGCCGCCGAGCGTGATCGCGCCACGGAGTTCAGCGCAGGCCGGCGTCCTCCTGGAACGCGACCGCGACGCGCAGCAGCGTGAGGACGCCGTGCTCGACGAGTTGGTGCACCGCGGCATCGACGATCGGCGCGCCCCGCAGGCGCTGCGGCTCGTCGGCGGCGAGGTCGACGACGACGGCCGCCAGCAGGAGGGCGCGCGCGGCGGCGTCGAGTCCCTGCTGTCCGGGCGGCAGGTCGGTGGCGTCCTGGGCGAGCTCGAGGAGCGACTCGCGCAACGGGACCCCGGCCTCGTCGGCGTGGAGACCCGTCGCCCGGGAGCGCAGGCGCAGGGCGAGGGCCCAGAACACCTGCGCCGCCTCCATCGCCGTGTAGGCCGCATCACCGCTGCGCATGAGCGCGGCCGTCTCCGGATCGTCGCTCAGGGGTTCGTCGCCGTAGAGCTGATGCGCCGCGAACTCGGTCTCCGCGAGCGCCCGGGCGGTGAGCACGTAGTGGCGCGGCAGGTCGGCGCCGCCGGGTGCGAGGCGGCTCCCCGCGAGCGCGAGCATGCCTTCGGCGACTTCGACGAGACGATGGCTCATGCCGCGATCGTCTCACGCGCGTGGCCGGGGGCGTTCCAGGCGAGCAGGCCCTGACCGGTCCGGCTGCCCGAGTGGACCCGGACCGTCGCCCCGGCGGGAACGCCCGCCAGGCGCGCCCCACCGTCGAGTTCGTACTTCGTGTTCGTGATCTTGCGCCCACCCGGGCCGGGGTCCGAGGGGCCCGAGGCCGGGCCCACACTCACGAACGCCTCAGTCACCCCGAACGGCCAGTTCCAGGTGACGACGACGGTGCCGTCGGGGTCGCGTGTGGCGGCGACGCCGTCGACGAGCGGCGTCGATGGCGGGCCGGAGGGTTCCGGCTCCGACTCCTGACTGGCCGTCGGAGCGGGCGATTCCGCCGCCGGCTCGGGTCGGCGGCTCCGCGCGGATCGGTCGAACGAGATGGTCGGCTTCGCCTGATGGGCCGGTCGGGGGGACGCCTCCGGCGGGGCCGCTTCGACGGGCTGGCGCGACGCCTCTGGCGCGGACGCTTCGACGGGCTGAGGCGAAGGCTCCGGCTGGGGCGCTCCGGCCGGCTGGGGCGCCTCCGGCGCGGGCTCTTCCCCGGACAGCCAGGCGCGGTAGACCGCCGGATCGCCGTCGACGAGCAGTTCCCGCGCGTGGATCAGCAGCTCGTCGGTGAGGGAGCGCTCGCGGTCGGGGCGCCGACGCCGGTTGGCATCGCCGATCTGCGTGAGGCGCGTTGCGACGATGGCGCCCGTCGCCGTGAAGGGCAGCCCGAGAAAGGCGAAGAGGTCCTCGGCCAGCTCGGGTTCTCCGCGCAGCCGGGCGAGCTCGGCGAGCCCTTCGCCCACCTGCTGGCGCCGACGGCTCGTCGGGTCGCCCCCACCAGCGGTCCGCGCCGGCGCCGGCGCGCCCGTGGTGGGCCC
>JAURVW010000800.1 GCA_030655275.1 Solirubrobacteraceae bacterium | reverse complement strand
ATCGCGAGTTCGCGATCGGTCAAGGACTGCAGCGGTCCGTGCTTCGACGCGGCGACGATCGACTGGGCCTGCGACCGCAGATCGTAGTGCGCCGCCAGCGACGGACCCGGGTTCCCCATGCCGGCGTTCCTTTCTCCGGCCGAGGTGGTCAGCCTACGGCGAGGCACCGACGGACCGACCGCACGAGTCTGTGGTGGCTCTGCGTCAGGCGAAGGTCCCCAGATCCGTGACGGTGGCCGTCATGGGGTCCCAGCGCCGCAGGCCTTCGGCGCGTCCGTGGATCTCACCTCCCACGTGCTCGAGCGCTGCCGGGAGATCGACGACGCGCAGTCGGCGGGCGAGGCTGACGTGCGGGGTCCAGTTGCCCGAAGTCGTGTGCGGGGCGTCGTCTCCGGGACCGGCAACGGCGTGCATGGCCGCGTGGATGTCGAGGAGTTCGGCGGTCGGCACGATGCTCCGGGCGAGCACCCGACGATCGCCCGCGCCGAACAGCAGGGGAGCGCTGAGCGTGATCGAGATCGGCGAGCGCTCGAGGAGCGCGTGCGCATCGAACGGGCCGAGCTCGGTACGTACGAGGAGGGTCACATGCGGGCGGTTGCTCGCCGACGTGTGGTGAGCGAGGCTCGACACCCCGAGTGCGGCGAGCGCGTCCCACTCGGCGCGAACGGCAGCCTCCGCGTCTGGATCGAGCAGCAGCTCGATCGACAGGAAGGAGCGCTTGGGTTCCGGATCTCGCACGCTCCGATTATGTCCTGCATGCCGCGATTGTCGAGTGTCAGCATCCGCCTCGCTGTCCTCATTCGTCGACAGTCGATTCCCAGCCTCGACCTCCTAGAGTGAGACGTCGCCGACAGCGGAGGAGCCCGTCAGTTGAGTCAGGACTTGTTCGCCGGCCTCCCGCGAGCCGCCTTCCGGAAGCCGGGATCTTCCCGCGGCCTCATCGACGTCTTCCACTGGCGTTACCTGCTGCGCCTCCTCGTGCGCACGGGTGTGACGACCCGCTATCGCAACTCGGTGCTCGGATGGACCTGGTCGTACGTGCGGCCGGCGGCGCAGTTCCTGGTGTTCTGGATCGTCCTCGGAGTCTTCGTCGGCGCAGCCGGCGCGATCCCGAACTACGCGGTCTATCTCTTCTCGGGGATCGTCGTCATCAACCTGTTCTCCGAAGGGTTCAAGAACGCGACGACATCGATCGTCGGGAACGCCGCCCTGGTGCGAAAGGTCTTCCTGCCGCGGCAGCTGTTCGCCGTGTCATCCGTGATCGTCGCGT
>JAURVW010000887.1 GCA_030655275.1 Solirubrobacteraceae bacterium | reverse complement strand
GGGCAACACGCAGACGTACGGCTCCGTCGACCGTGACGGCACGATCACGAAGGGCGGCTACTCCAGCCACGTCGTCGTGCGCGAGGACTTCGTCGTGAAGATCCCGGACGGCCTCGAGCTCGACCGCGCCGCGCCGCTGCTGTGCGCGGGCATCACGACCTACTCCCCGCTGCGCCACTGGAAGGTCGGCCCGGGCAGCAAGGTCGCGGTCGTCGGCCTCGGCGGGCTCGGCCACATGGCCGTCAAGATCGCCCATGCGATGGGTGCCGAGGTCACGGTCCTCTCGCAGTCGCTCTCCAAGCAGAAGGACGGCCTCGCGATGGGCGCCAGCCACTACTACGCCACGAGCGACAAGGCCACGTTCAAGGAGCTCTCGAGCTCCTTCGACCTGATCATCAACACGGTCAGCGCCAAGCTCGACATCTCCGCCTTCCTCGGCCTGCTCAAGGTCGACGGCGCCCTCGTGAACGTCGGCGCCCCGCCGGAGCCGCTGCCCGTGTCGGTCTTCTCGCTCCTCCTCAAGCGCCGCACCTTCGCCGGCTCGGCGATCGGCTCCATCGCCGAGACCCAGGAGATGCTCGACTTCTGCGCCGAGAACGGCATCGCGCCGGAGATCGAGGTCATCGGCGCCGACAGCATCAACGACGCCTGGGAGCGCGTGCTGAAGTCCGACGTGCGCTACCGCTTCGTGATCGACAGCGCGACGCTCGACGCCTAGGAGCGCAGGCGGCCCTCGCGGTCGATCCACTGCAGGAGCATGATCGTCTTGGCGTCGACGATCGTGGTGCCTATGCCGGCGAGGGCCTCGTCGATCGGGAGTTCGACGACCTCGATGTCCTCGCCCTCGTCGGCGACGCCGCCCCCGCCCGTGCCCTGACCCGAGGTGTAGGGCGCGGCGTAGAAGTAGAGGTGCTCGGTCACCGAGCCGGGGCTCATGTAGGCCTTCCAGAGGAACTCGAGGTCGCCGATCTCGGCGCCCGTCTCCTCGGCCACCTCGCGGCGCACGGCCTCCTCGGGATGCTCGCCGGCCTCGTCGAGCAGGCCGGCGGCCGCCTCGAGCATCAGGCCGTCGGCGACGCCGTTCACGTACGCGGGGAGCCGGAACTGGCGGGTGAGCAGGACGGTGCCGGCCCCCACGTCGTAGAGCAGGATCGTCACGCCGTTGCCGCGGTCGTAG
>JAURVW010000886.1 GCA_030655275.1 Solirubrobacteraceae bacterium | reverse complement strand
AGGCCCACTCCGCGACGTTGTTGGTGAGCACCGCCACGCGATAGCCCTCGTCGCGCAGTTCGGTCATCAGCTCGCGTACGCCGGGCTGGGGCTCCTCGCCGCCGAACCACTGCTCGCCGAACGTCTCGAGGCGGGCGGCCGAGAGGTCGAGCGACGGATCGCGGAGCGCGAGGTGGCGCCGCAGATCGGCGCCCCACTCGGCCTCCGTGAGCAGGGCCGTCTCGATCGGCGCGAGCGCCGGTAGCCCGAACCGCTCGTGCGCCGCATCGACCATCGCCTGTTTGAGCGCCGCCGGAGGGATGCCGGTCTTGCGCTCGTAGGACTGGAAGAGGTCGTCGATCGGCGGCGAGAGGACGCCACCGAAGTCGAACCACACCACCGTGTCCTGCGGCGCGAACGGCTCGCCGGCCGGGTGGCCCGCCTCGTCGGTGTGGGCGAACGACGCGCTCATGCCGCCACCTCGCTCGGGGCCGCCTGCAGGCAGGCGACGCCGATGCTCGCCTCGGCCTCCGCGATCGGCACACCGTCCTGCGTGATCGCCAGCCTCACCTCTGCGCCGCCGCCCGCGCGCGGCTCGATCACCTGGGCGCGGGCTCGCGTGGCGATCTCGAACTCGCCGAAGCGCGTGAACCGCACCTGGGCGCGGTCGAGCACGAGCCGGGCCGGGGAGTACCCGAGTCCCTCGTGCGCCGCGACGATCGCGGTCTGCCGGAGGGCCTCGAAGATGAGCATGCCGGGCACGTGGTCGAGTTCGTGGTCGAAGAGGGCCGGATGGTCGCGGTCGATCCGCACCGACGCCTCGATGCCGCCGGGCACGTGCACGGCGTCGCCGAGGACGACGTTCTGCGCGTGGGCGCGGCCGACGAGCGCCGGGTCGAGACCGCTCGCGATGAGCGGATGGTCGAGGCCCTCCACGCCGAGGGCATCGCGGCCGCGGCGGCGGATCCGGGACCAGGCGCTGCCCGGCATCCATTGGATCGCCATCGTCTCCGTGAACACCTTGAAGTCGCCGTTCCACACCTCCATCTCGTAGGTGACGCCCACGAGCTCGTCGCCGCGGCGCTTCTCCGCGATGACGTCCACCACGAGCACCACCTGCGCCGGGCGCGCGCCGATCCGCAGCGCCGGGCGGTCGGTGACGGCGAACTCGCCCGTGCCGAAGACGAACTTCTGGTCGGCACCGACCCCGAGGTAGCGGTGCGCGACGAGGATCGAGGCCTGGCGGCACACCTCGAGCAGCAGGAGCGGGTCGTACGTCTGCACCGCCGAGAGGTGGTCGCTGAAGTAGGCGTGGGTGCGAGGCAGCTGCGCGGCGAGCGCGAAGCGCCCCTGGTCGAGCCGGGCGGAGTCCGTGAGGAACACCTCGCAGACGGCGGCGCGATGGACGAGGCCGCGCTCGACCGTCGTGGAGAACGACAGGTCGGAGGGACGGGAGGCCTCGGTCGCGGCACCGGGTGCGGCGACGGAGGGAACGTGGATCGTGAGTGGAGGCATGGCGGTGAACCGGGTCGCGTTGAGGGCGGCCCGACCACTGCACCACCGGACCAGCCCGGTCTCCATCACGTCTGCGCACGGGGGGACAAAGCAACGCGTTCGGCTGTGACGCAGGCCACGTGAACCGGGCGGTTCGTCCCCTATCTGGACCGGTTGAGTCGCCTTTCGGGTGCTCGTGCCTAAGGTGGGATCCATGGAGCCCCTCCACCTTCGGGTCCTGCAGGAGGTCGCCGCGCGCGGCTCGATCGCCGCTGCCGCCGACGCCCTGGGGTACACGCCGCCCGCCGTGTCCCGGCACCTGATGATCCTCGAGCGCGACGTCGGCCAGACGCTCGTCGACCGCACCCCGAAGGGCGCGCAGCTCACGATCGCCGGGCAGGCGCTGCTCGTGCACGCCGACCGGATCCTGGCCCAGATCGAGGCGGCGCGCGCCGCGATGGCCCAACTCGGCGAGGCCGAGGACCGTCGCGTCCGCGTGGCGACCTTCCGCGGCGCGCTGCTCACCTTCATCCCGGAGGCCGCGCGGCGCATCCGTGAGCGGCCGGGCACGGTCGAGCTCGGCGTGGAAGTGCGCGACGCCGTCGACGCCCTGCGCGCCGTGCGGCAGGGCACCGTCGACGTGGCCCTCGCCAATCAGGAGGTGGTGCGCGGCCCGGACGACACCGTCGCGCTCGCGCCGCTGATGGAGGACGAACTCGTGTGCCTGTTGCCCGCGGGGCATGCGCTCGCCGGCGGTGAGCACGTCGCGCTCGATGCCCTGCGCGGCGAGACCTTCGCGCTCGGCGGCCGGCCGGGCTGCCCGACCGACGCGCAGTTCCGCAACGCCTGCCAGACCTCCGGCTTCTCGCCCCAGGAGACCTACGCCAGCGGCGATCACGAGGTCGCCTTCGGGCTCGTCGCGAGCGGCCTGGCCGTGTCGGTCGTGCCGCGGCTCTCGGTGCCGGCGCCGGCGCATCTCGGCGGCGTCGTGCGGTTGCCGTTCCGCGACCCGCTCGTGCTGCGGGTCGCGATGATCACGCGCGCCGCCGACGCCGGCTCAGGCGCGCTGAAGCTGGCCTGCGATGCGCTGCGGTCCGCCGCCGTCGACTACGTCGACACCGCCTCCGTCGAGCGTCCGCCGCCGCCGGGCGAGTTCTTCGGGCCGCCAGCCCCGGTGCGGTAGGGCCGCGAGCAGCAACTGCGTGTAGGCGGCCTGGGGCGAGGCGACCACGTCCTGGGCCGGGCCGGCCTCCACGATGCGTCCGTGGTGGAGCACCACGATCTCATCGGCGAGCCGCGTCACGAGGCCGAGGTCGTGGGTCACGACGAGCAGCGCCAGGCCGAGCCTGCCCTGCACCTCGGTGAGGAGATCGAGGATCTGGCCGCGCGTCTCGGGGTCGAGGGCGGAGGTCGCCTCGTCGAGCACGAGTAGTTCGGGCTCGAGGGCGAGCGCGCGGGCGATCGAGACGCGCTGGCATTGGCCGCCGGAGAGGGCGACCGCACGTCGTGAAGCCGACTCGGCATCGATGCCGACGAGGTCGAGGAGCTGCGCGGCGCGGGAGGCGCGTTCTGCGCGCGGCACCCCCGCCGTTCCGAGGGCGCGACCCACGGCTGCCAGTGCCGTGAGACGCGGGTCCAGGGAGAGTGCCGGATCCTGGAAGACCATCTGCACCCGCGGCGGCGTGCCCCGGCGCCTGGGCGCCCCCGTGATGCCGACACGAGCGGAGCCGGCGTCCGCGGGGTCGAGCCCGGCGATGATGCGCGCGAGCGTCGACTTGCCCGAGCCCGATCCGCCGACGAGCGCGAGCGTGCGGCCGAGTTCGATCGACAGCGAGACGTCATCGAGGGCGACGGTGGCGCCGAAGTGGCGCGTCACGCCGCTCACCTGCAGGGCGAGCGGCCGGCCCTCCGGCGACGCGATCGCGACGTCGCCGGCGATCGGCCGCCGCGGTGGCGTCCGGTCCTGGGCCGCGGCCGCATCGTGCACCACGGGCGTGGGGTGGCCGGTCGCAGCGACGAGCGCCCGAGTGGTCGGATGCGCCGCCCGGGCGAGGTCCCCCGCCGGAAGCGCCTCGACGACCCGCCCGCCGTCGAGCACCACGATCCGGTCGGCGATCGCGGAGGCGAGCGCGAGGTCGTGCGTCACGAAGAGCAGCCCGAAGCCGTGGTCGCGCTGGGCGCGCGTGAGCGTGGCCACCACCTCGGCCTGGCTGAGCACGTCGAGGGCGGCGGTCGGTTCGTCGGCGATCAGGAGCGATGGTTCTCCGGAGAGCGCGGTTGCGATGGCGACGCGCTGGAGCATCCCGCCGGAGAGCTCGTGCGGATACCGGTCCAGGAGCGCGGCCGGGTCCGGGAGGCCGACCTCCTCGAGGAGCTCGGCGGCGCGCGCCAGGGCCGCAGGCCGGGAGGCGCCGCGCTCGAAGTCGCCGAGGCGGCGCAGCGGGTTGAACACGCCACGTGGGTCCTGCAGCACGGCGGCCGTCTGGTGCAGCCGCACCTGGCGGGCCTCGTTCGGCCGCGAGGGATCCATGCGGTGCCCGGCGACCACCACGTCGCCGGTGACCGACCA
>JAURVW010000866.1 GCA_030655275.1 Solirubrobacteraceae bacterium | reverse complement strand
GTGGGCGACCCGTCGAAGGCGCAGACGGTGCTCGGGTGGAGCCCGGAGTTCACCTTCGACCAGACCATCGCAGAGATGGTCGCCGCCGATCGCGACCTCGCCGCCGAAGAGCTTGCCGCCCGCGACGGTCAGGACGGCGACGGCCCCTCGTGAGCCGCATCGCGCTCAATCTCACGTACCTCGATCCGGGCCGCACCGGCGGCATGGAGGTCGTCGCGCGGGCACTGCTGCCCGCCCTGATGGAGGCCGTCCCGGACGACTGGGAGCTCTGCGCGATCATGAATCGGCGCGCCGCCGAGAGCCCCGGACCGTGGAACGAGCTCCCGGTGAAGGTGATCGACGTCGACATCGAGAGCCGCCCGCGCTGGGCCGCGGCGGAGCTCACGCAGGTGCCGGTCCTGGCCCGAAAGGTGCGCGCCGACCTCATCCACTCGCTCGGCAACATCGGGCCGTGGGCCTCCTCCATGCCGCGCAGCGTGACGGTCAACGACCTCATCCACCACGTGCTGGGCCCGGACGACCTGCGCCTGCGCGTCCTCGCGCGCCTCGTGGCCGGCGGGGCCTCCCGGGCAGAGCGCGTGATCGTCGCCGCCACGCAGACACGTGACGATCTCGTGCGCCTCACCTCCGTCGACGCGAGCCGGGTCGACATCGTGCCCTACGGCATGTCGCTGCCCCAGGTGGAGCCGGTGCCCGAGGCCGAGCTGCGGGCCCGGTTCGACCTCGGCGACCGGCCGCTGGTCCTGAGCCCCTCGGCCCGGCAGCCGCACAAGAACCTCGACCGCCTCATCGAGGCCCACGCCCTCGTGCCTGCCGGCGAGCGCCCGCTCCTCGTGCTGCCCGGCTACGAGACGCCGCAGGACGACGCGCTGCGCCGGCGCACCACCGAGCTGGGCCTCGACGACGACATGCGCTGGCTCGGTTGGATCGAGCAGGACGAGCTGGAGGGCTTCTACGCCGCGTCCGAGCTGCTGCTCTTCCCATCGCTCTATGAGGGGTTCGGCCTGCCCGTGCTCGAGGCCATGCAGCGTGGGTTGCCGGTTGCCTGCTCCGACCGTGGCTCGCTCGCCGAGGTCGCCGGCGGCGCCGCATTGATCTTCGACCCCGAGGATCCCGCGGCGATCGCCGCCGCGATGAGCCGACTGCACGGAGACGCGATGCTGCGCGAGGAGCTCCGCGCGCTCGGCCGCGCCCATGCCGCCGGGTACACGTGGGAGGCCTGCGCGGCCGGCTACGTCGACAGCCTCGCCCGAGCGCTCGGGGCCGACCGGCGCCCCGCGCACGCAAGCGCCGCCTGACGTCGGCGCTCAGGTGCGCCGCCGGCGCGAGCGGCGATCTCCTCGCGTTCACCTCCTGATCAGGGGGCCATCGGTAGCGTTCCGGCGGTGCGCCGGCCCTCTCCTGCGCTGATCCTCGCCCTCCTCGCGGTCGCGGTCGGGCTCGTGTTGCTCGCCACGTCGCGGCCGCCCGGGTACACGCTGCGCGCCGACGCCCTCCCGATCGCGCCGGTCGAGCTCGCGGATGCGGCCGCGTGCCAACCGCTGCGCGTGCTCGCCGACGAGACGACCGCCGTCCGCGTGAAGCTCGCCGCCGGGTCGGCGGTCCCGCGGCACGTGACGCTCACGTCCGAGGGCTTCTCGGTCACCTCCGGGGCACCGGTCGTGCGAGGAGCGCAGGCGACGTATCCGCTGCCGAGCCCGCTCGTCGGCGACCGCCTCACCGGGCAGGCGTGCTTCGAGGCGAGCCGCCGTGGACCCGCGATCCGCCTGCTCGGTCAGGGGACGACGCCCGAGATCGCGCTGCTCGGCGCGGGGCGCTCGAGCTGGCTGTCGGCCATCCCGCTGCTGGGCGAGCGCGTCGCCTTCGGTCGCGGGACGGTGCTCGGCCGCGGGGCGCTGCCCCTCGCCCTGCTCTGGGTGGCACTGGCCGGCGGGCTCCTTATCCTGCTGGGGGGAGGCCTGCTCGGTG
>JAURVW010000860.1 GCA_030655275.1 Solirubrobacteraceae bacterium | reverse complement strand
TCAAAGAGAGGAAACGGATAAGCAGCTGCACACTGTGATGCACGTTCTGTTGACCTGTGTCTTCCATGAATCCGATCGAATCATCACAATCGAGTCCATCCAATCGTGCAACGTTAGGAGAGGGCAACGCACGTTCCAGTGGTAAATAAATGTGTTGGGTTGTGGGTTCAATGAAAATGAATTGTATTGCTGGCCCGCACAACGTCCATCTCTCTCGTCTTTGGTGGACCAGAGACCATGTGAGACGTTAACATTGCAGCGCTGGAGCGGCGTGCTCGTTGTGTGAGCCACTGCCGAGAAGCGCAGTCGATCCACGGCCGTCGAGTGGGCCAGCGTGTGCCCCTTCGGGTTCCAAACCACCTTGTGTGCTTGCGGGGACGTATTGTGTTCGACGTCGTCGCTGGGCCATACGAGTGTTCCTAGCCCTGGACACCGCAAGCTGTGCCCGCTGAGTCGTCACATCCTCGGGCAAGGGGGCTAAAGAGAGGTGTTGTGCTGATATGGCCGACAAGGACAAGCTGAAGCTGCTGTCATGGCTATTGTAGGAATTGTAGCATCCTCCACGCGACGTGGTACTCCCACCGCTATTCTTCGGTTCGCCGCGGTTGTGGGGCAATCGTCTTCCTGGCAGAACAACGCGCACCAATGCACCAGCGCTGTCGCTTAAGCTGCCTGCTGATGCCTGTGTCGCAGCCGCGCCCCTACGTGCGGACGGTGGAGCGAATGGACTCTGTGGCACATGCAACGGTCTATGGATCGACACCATCGTTACGCCACCTTCGAGCAGTGCTTGCGTCGGCCCGGTAGGCGCTACGGGTACAGGTCGACCAGAAGGCTCCCTCACCGCCGCAAAGGCTCCATCGTCGTCGTCGTCGTCGTCGTCATCGTCACTCCGCATGATGTCCTCGCCCAATTCGCCTTGCTCCTCCATCCCGTCATCGTCACCATCGTACTGATACACCTCCGGCGAATCACGCCAAGCATCGTCCAGCACCGAGCCCGTCGACCCTGACGTTGATGGCTGACTGTGTAAAACGACAACCGCAGACAAGAAAGACACACTTGCCGACAGCAGCGGTGGTAGACCCGATGGTGCTGTGTAGACCACATCCCGTGGTCCTGGGGCGGCGGTTGGCCCATGCACCACCAGCACCGCCTCCTCACGGCTTCCATCGCTGCTGTGTGGCGGCGGCACTGAAAGGTCTACAGCCATGTTCGTAAACGCATCGTTTTCATCGCTCGCTGCAATGTGCATGTGACTGGCTGTGTTGCCAGGCATGCCCATCGTGCTGTGGAGGTAGACGCC
>JAURVW010000854.1 GCA_030655275.1 Solirubrobacteraceae bacterium | reverse complement strand
GTGGGCGACGGCGACCGCGATCACGGCCGTGTAGGCGAAGATCAGCATCCCCGTGTAGAGGTCGCGGCCGCGGTCCGGGCCGAGTCGCACCGCGAGCGTGTTCTTCCCGACTCGCGCGTCGGTCTCCCGGTCGCGGACGTTGTTGACCACGAGGACGGCCGAGGCGAGCGCGCCGACCGGCAAGGAGGCGAGGATCGCGACCGCCGGCCACGACTCGAGCTGTGCGAACGCCGATCCGGCGACCGCGACCACGCCGAAGAACAGGAACACGAACACCTCGCCGAGTCCCGCGTAGCCGTACGGCTTGGGGCCACCGGTGTAGAGGACGCCCGCGATGATCGAGGCGACGCCGATCACGAGCAGTTCCCAGCCCGCGACCGCGATCAGGTACGCCCCGAAGGCGACGGCGATCCCGAACGAGATCCAGATGCCGTAGAGCACGTGCTGCGGAGGCACGAGACCGCCGGCCGTCACCCGCACCGGGCCGAGCCGGTCCTCGGTGTCGGCGCCGCGGCGCGCGTCGGAGTAGTCGTTGGCGAGGTTCGTCCCGATCTGGATGAACAGGGCGCCCATCAGCGCGCACAGGAATCGGAGGAAGCCGAAGCCGTCGGCCGCGATCGCGACCGACGTGCCGACGAACACGGGCGCCGCGGCCGCGGGCAGGGTGCGCAGGCGCGCGGCGAGGATCCAGGTGCGAACGGCGGGCGGCATGGCGAAGAGTGTCCCAGGGAGGGGCGACGGGCGACCGGCGGGTCGGCGGCGCCTAGGCGCGGTGGGGGAAGCGGGAGAAGTCGGGCTTGCGCTTCTCCTTGTACGCGTCGCGGCCCTCGCGGGCTTCCTCGCTGCCGTAGAAGAGGAGGTTCGCGTCGTGCGCGAGCTGCTGGATGCCGGAGAGGCCGTCCTCGTCGGCGTTGAAGCTCGCCTTCAGCAGGCGCAGGGCGAAGGGCGAGAGCTCGAGCATGCGGTGGCACCAGGCGACCGTCTCCTCCTCGAGTTGCTCATAGGGGACGACCGTGTTCACGAGGCCCCAGTCGAGGGCGGTCTTCGCGTCATACTGGCGGCAGAGGAACCACACCTCCTTCGCTCGCTTCTGGCCGATCTGGCGGGCGAGGATGCTCGCGCCGAAGCCGCCGTCGAAGGAACCGACCTCCGGACCGGTCTGGCCGAAGCGGGCGTTGTCGGCGGCGATCGTGAGGTCGCAGACCAGGTGCAGCACGTGGCCGCCGCCGATCGCGAAGCCCGCGACCATCGCGACGACGGGCTTGGGCAGGCGGCGGATCTGCACGTGGAGATCGGTGATGTGGAACCGGCCGACGGAGGCGCCGCCCGGCGTGCGCTGCGGGTCGCTCGGATCCGTAAGGTAGCCGGCGTCGCCGCGCACGCTCTGGTCGCCGCCGGAGCAGAACGCCAACGCGCCCTCGCCCGTAAAGATGATCACGCCGACCGACGTGTCCTCCCGCGCGAGCGTGAAGGCCTGCGACAGCTCGACCACCGTCTGCGGGCGGAACGCGTTGCGCTTCTCCGGCCGATCGATCGTGATCTTGGCGATCCCGTCGCCGCTCAGCTCGTAGCGGATGTCTTCGAACTCGGCGGCGGCGGTCCACGTGGCGGGCATGCCCGAGAGGCTATCCCGGCCGCCCTCGCTCGGGCACTCCGGCGCCGCCGGACGCTTCGGCTCCTAGGGTTGGCCCCGTGGAGGATGCAGGCCAGCAGCGGACGGAGTCGTGGGTGGAGCGCGCCGCACGCCTGCAGCCCCGGCACGTGGCCGTCGACGGTGAGGACGGCGTCCTCACCTATGCGCAGCTGGCCGCGGCCTCGACCGAGCTCCTCGCCGGTCCCGCCCTGCGCGGACT
>JAURVW010000851.1 GCA_030655275.1 Solirubrobacteraceae bacterium | reverse complement strand
GTGCGGATCGAACGTGAGCACGGTGTCCGCGCCGGCGATCACCTCGCGGTGCCCGAGGTGCACCCCGTCGAAGGTCCCGATGGCGATGCGCCGCGGTCGCGGCTCCGCGTCGGGCAGCCAGGTCAGCTTCATGCCCGAAAGCCTACGACCGCCGTGAGCCGCGCGCCGTCCGCCTGCCCGACGGCGATGGCTCCGGCCTCGTCGACGAGCAGAACGGGCACGTCTGACGGGACTTCTGCGTCGAGCTCGCCGAGATCGACGCGCCGTCCGTGATGGATCGCACGGGCGTGATCGGGACCCAGATGGAACGTGGGCAGGAACCCGAGCGCGTCCTGGAGCGGGATGAGCCGCTCGGCGACGTCGTCCCGGGTCGCGAACCGTTCGACCGGGAGGGCGTCGTCGATCGACCACCCGCCGACCGACGTGCGCCGGAGTTCGAGGCAGTAGCCATCGCCGAGATCGGCGACCAGTGTCCGCACGTACGTTCCGGTCGAGCAGTGCACGGCGAGGCGGACCCGATCGCCCTCCCGCTCCAGCTCTTGGAAGGCGTAGACCGTGATGGTGCGCGCGGGCACCTCGACGTCCTTGCCGGCCCGGGCGAGCTTGTAGGCCCGCTGGCCGTCGATCTTGATCGCGGAGTAGGCCGGCGGGATCTGCGTGACCTGTCCGGTCGGCAGCGCGAGCGGCGAGGCGGGCGCGTTCCCGGTCTGCGTGATCTCGCCCTCGGGATCGCCGGTGGTCGACAGCGCGCCGAGCTGCGCGAGGACCTCGTAACGCTTGTCGAGGCCCATCGCGTACTGCGAGGTGCGGGTGCCCCGCCCCACGAGCACGAGCATCAGGCCCGTCGCGAACGGATCGAGGGTGCCCGCGTGGCCGACGCGCACGCCCTTTCCGACCGCACGGCGGATCCTCGCGACGATGTCGTGCGAGGAGATCCCGGCCGGCTTGTCGACGAGGAGCAGACCGTCGAGCGGCGCTGCGGCCACCTCAGACGCGGGCGCCACCGGCGTCCTGGATCTCGAGCTGGCCGAGGACGAAGCTCGCGAGGTCGGCGTCGTGGAGTTCGGTCGTGAACCCGGCCGCCTGGGGATGGCCGCCGCCACCGCCGGCTCGCGCGATCGCGGAGACGTCGACGGTGGGGTCCGCGGCGCGCAGAGACACCTTGAAGGTGCCGGGCTGCACCTCGAGCTCACGCGCGAGTGCCGCGATCCGCACGCCCCGGACGGCGCGGAGGATGTCGATGATGCCCTCCGCGTGCGCCTCGGTGGCGCCGGCAGCGTCGAAGTCGGCCTCGCTCACCCGGGCGGAGATCAGGGTGCCTCCCCCGTGGATCACGAAGGAGTCGAGCGCGTACCGCAGCAGGTGGAGCTTGGCCGGCAGGACGTCCTCGTACATCCGGCGGCGGACCCCGGTGAGGTCGACGCCGGCGGCGATCAGGTCGGCGGCCATCGCGTGGGCGCGCGGCGTGGTGTTCTCGTAGGAGAAGCGGCCGGTGTCGGTCAGGAGGCCCACGTAGAGCGGCTCGGCGAGCTCGGGCGTGATCGGGACCCCGATCCATTTGGCGAGCTCCCACACGAGCTCGGCTGTGCTCGACGCGGCGGGATCGACCCAGTCGAGCGATCCGAAGCGGGTGTTGTCGTGGTGGTGATCGATGTTGATCAGCACCGGGATGTCGGCGAGGCGGTCGCCGAGCGGCGTGCGATCGGCGTTGCCGCAATCGAGGAAGACCACGGTCCGCTCGCTCACGTCGACGGTGGTCTCGTGGACCAGGTCGCCGAGGTCGAAGGTGCTGAGCTCCTCCGGCAACGGAAGGTCGTTCGCAGCGATGAAGACCCGACTCGAGACGCCGATCGCGTCGAGCACGATCCGCATGGCCACGATCGAACCGATCGCGTCGCCGTCGGGGTGCGTGTGCGTCGCCAGGATCACCCGGCCTGCCTCACGCAGCGCGCCGATGACCGCCTCGGCCTCGGCCGTCGGCGCGCGGTCGGTCAAGACTCGTCCTCGCCGGGGGCCGGATACCGGTCGTGGCGATGGGTCGTGAGCGGATCGTCGACGTCGTCGACCGACGGAGCCTCGGGCTTCTCGGCCGCTTCCGCCGTGCCGTCCTCGTCGGGCTCCGGCTCGGTGAGCAGCGCCTCGAGCCTCACGGCGCGACGCGCCGAGTCGTCGAGGTAGAACTCGAGGACCGGCGTGTACTTGAGGCGCAGATCGTGCGAGAGGCTCGACTGCAGGAGACGCTTGGCGCGGTTGAGCGCGTTCAGCGACTCCTGCTGCTCGTCGGCGTCGCCGAGCACGCTCACGAAGACCTTCGCGTGGCGAAGGTCTCCGCTCGTCTCGACGGACGTGAACGTCACGAACCCGATGCCGGGATCCGTGACGTCACGCGCGAGCGCGGTCGCGAGGACCTCGCGGACGGATCCATCGACCCGCCGCATGCGCTTGCTTGCCATCGTCGCTCCTCAGTCGGCTCGGACGCCTACGGCCGCGAGGTCGAGGCGAGCTCGCGCTCGACCTTGCGCGTGGTGTAGGCCTCGAGGATGTCGCCCTCGACCAGGTCGCTGTAGTTCTTGACGACGATGCCGCACTCGTAGCCGGCGGCCACTTCCTTGGCGTCGTCGTTGAACCGGCGCAGCGACTCGATCTCGCCCTCGTGCACGACCATCCCGTCGCGGACGACGCGGATCTTCGCGCCTCGCGTGACGCGACCGTCGGTGACGTAGGAACCGGCGATGGTGCCGATCTTCGATGCCTTGAAGATCGCGCGGATCTCGACGGTACCGAGGGGGTCTTCGACCTCTTCGGGCTCGAGGAGTCCGGTCATCGCGGCCTTGAGGTCGTCGAGGGCCTTGTAGATGATCGAGTACGTGCGGATGTCGACGCCCTCGCGATCGGCGACGTTCTTCGCGTCGCCCACCGGGCGCACGTTGAAGCCGATGATGATCGCGTCGGAGGCCGAGGCCAGCATGACGTCGGACTCGGTGATGCCACCGACGCCGCTGTGGACGATGTCCACCGCGACCTCGTCCTGCGGGAGACGTGCGATCTCGTCCTCGAAGGCTTCGACGGAACCCGCCACGTCGCCCTTGACGATGATCGTGAGCTCCTTGACGTCGCCGGTCTGGATCTCCGAGAAGATGTCCTCCAGCGAACGCTTGCGACCCGAACGGCGAGCCACGGACTCCTGACGGAGACGCAGTGCGCGCTCCTCGGCCTTGTTCCGTGCTTCCTTGTCGGTCTCCGCCTCCTGGACGAACTCACCGGCGTCGGGCACGGAGTTGAAGCCGAGCACCTCGACGGGATCGCCCGGACCGGCTTCGTTGACGCGCTTGCCGGTGTAGTCCTGCATCGCCTTGATGCGACCCCAGTGACCGCCGGCGACGAGAGCATCGCCGACCATCATGGTGCCGCGCTGCACGAGCACCGTGGCGACCGGGCCGCGGCCCGGATCGAGCTTGGACTCGATGACGACACCCGAGGCCTCGGCCTCGGAGTTCGCGCGGATGTCCTGGAGGTCGGCGACGACCAGGAGCGTCTCGAGGAGATCCTCGATGTTGAGCTTGGTCTTCGCGGAGACGTCGACGAACTCGACGTCGCCACCCCACTCCGACGGCTGGATGCCGCGGGAGGTCATCTCGGTACGGACGCGCTCGGGTTCGGCGCCGTCCTTGTCGATCTTGTTGACCGCGACGACGATCGGCACGCCGGCCGCCTTCGCGTGGTCGATCGCCTCGATGGTCTGCGGCTTGACGCCGTCGTCGGCCGCGACCACGATGACCGCGATGTCGGTGACGCGAGCACCACGGGCACGCATGGCGGTGAACGCCTCATGGCCCGGGGTGTCGAGGAACGTGATGACGTTGTCGGCGTGGTGCACCTGGTAGGCACCGATGTGCTGCGTGATGCCACCGGCCTCGCCCTTCGTCACGTCCGCAGAGCGGATCGCGTCGAGGAGGGAGGTCTTGCCGTGGTCGACGTGACCCATGATCGTGATCACGGGAGGACGGATCGTGAGGTCCTCGTCCGCATCCTCGAACTCGGGCGCTTCCGCGTCCTCGTCGCCGGCGCGGACGATCTCGATCTCCTTGTCGAAGTCGGCCGCGAGGACCTCGATGGTCTCGTCGGGAAGGGTCTGCGTGAGCGTCGCCATCTCGCCGAGCATCATCAGCTTCTTGATGATCTCCGACACACCGACACCGAAGTACTCGGAGATGTCCTTGACCGTGGAACCCGACGCAATCTTGACGATGTCAGTCTTGCGGTGAGCGCCCATGTCGAGGCTGTCGACGGTCTCCTCGATGACATCCGCACGACGACGGCGACCGCCGCCTCGGCGCGGACGG
>JAURVW010000850.1 GCA_030655275.1 Solirubrobacteraceae bacterium | reverse complement strand
CGAGTCCGAGTTCGAGCCGCGCTTCCTGAAGATCCTTCAGGAGAGCGGTGTCGAGAAGGACGAGTTCGAAGGCCTCGAGTACTTCACCTGGCTCCCGTTCTTCGTGATCGCGGGTGCGTCGGTCAAGCCGAAGATCCACGTCCACGGCGATCACACCCACTTCGAGGGCGCGATCATCGAGGTTCCGGACGAGGAGCTCGAGCTCTTCCTCAACGCCATTCCGCACCTGCTGCAGCAGGCGGCCGCCGCGTACGACGGCGCCACCGAGGACGAAGAGGGCTAGAGCCTCTGGCCGGGCGTGCCCGCCGCGTGCACCTTGACGACGTACCTCTTGGTGGCGCGGCGGGTGGTTCCATCCGCAGCACGCAGGACGAAGGTCAGCGAGAGCTTGGCCTTCTTGGCCGCCTGCATCCGCCGGCGCTGCGAGGCCGAGGCGTTGAACGGCACCGTCGCGGATGAGCCCGCCGCAAGGGCGAACGCCTGCTTCTTGAGTTTCACGAGCTGGGTGCGCTTGCGCTTCGAGCGACTGGCGACGGTGAGCGTCACGCGACCTTCGACCGTCAACGCACAGGCCTTCTCGCACACGACCGCGGCGATGGTGCGCCTGGAGGTCGGCGTCACGGGGATCTTGCCGCCGCGCGACGCCGGGGTCTCGTAGACCGCGGTCCCGTTGCCGAGTGCGATATTCGACAGGACCGCGCCGCTGCCGAGCCGGGCGATGGCCGCGCGCTTGGCGAACTGGGCAAAGGGTTCGCCCGGGATCGGCTGGGTGCCGCTGCCCGTGTCGGTCTCGGGCCGCTGCACGATGACCGGGTCGGTCGGGAGCGCTTCGGTCAGCGGGCCGAACGCGGCCGTGAGACCGCCCGACTCGTCACCGAAGGTCCACAGGAACGAGGGCACGGCATGGACGACGCGACCGAGGTCGCGGTCGGGGTGCGGGACGAACGTGGAGGCGGCGCCTGCCGCGCGACAGCCTAGGGCCGGATCGTCGATCGCTTGGCCGGGTTTGGGGGTGGAGCCTGCCGGGCAGCTGAACCAGGTTGCCGTCACGGCCGTCACCTCACCGACGACCCCGCTGCGCCCGATCGTGAGCGCATTGCCGACCCGCGGGTTGCCCTCGATCAGGAGTGGCCCGAGGAACAGCGGAGCGAGGTGCTCGCATCCGACGCCCTGGGGGTCGACTGGGTCGCGGCGGAGTCCGTCGTTGCCGGTGGCGCAGGTCAGTTCGCTGTCGATGTCGCCCGCGCTCGTGGGGACGCTGGCACCCGTGCGCGCGTCGAGCAGGTCGTCGCCGTCGCCACCGTCGTAGCGGTCGTCGCCGAGATCGCCACGCAGGAGATCGTTGCCGTCGGCTCCGCTGAGATTGTCGGCGCCGAGGCCGCCGACCAGCGCATTCGCCCGTTCGTTGCCCACGAGCGTGCTGCCGGCGCCCTCGCCGGCCTTGTTGCTGCCGGCGCCCACCGCGCTCTCGACGTGCGCGAGGCGATCGTGCTCGGTGGAAGCGCCGTTGTCGCCCTCGGGGACCGTGCGGCTGTCGGCCGGGAGCCGAATGGCAACGGGGGCCGTGCGGGCGCCGTAGTCGACGGTGTCGCCGCCGCCCAGCCCGGAGAGGTTGGCGGGCGAGGGGCCCGCCGAGCCGGCGGGCCCGGAGCCGACCGGTCCGGTCGGGGCTTGGGTGTCGGCGCCGCCATCGAAGGTGTCGTCGCCGTCGGCGGCTCCGTCGGCGCTGAAGCGGTCGTTGCCGTCGTCGCCCCAGACCTGGTCGTCGCTGGCGCCGGGGCTCAGGATGTCGTCACCAGGGCCGCCGCGAAGTTCGTCCTCGCCGGCATCGGTCGTCGCGCGGTCGTCGCCGGAGCCGAGGTTGGCGATCACGCGCTGCTCGCCGAAGAAGAGGAGCTCGTCGTCGCCGGGACCGGTGCCCACGGTGAGCGTCGCCGCGGGCATGAAGGGTGCGTCGGTGATCTGGACGTTGTCGTCGCCGGTGCCCGTCAGGGAGACCGAGAGACTCGTGAGGTCGGCGTCGCCGCACTCCACGTAGCTGCCCTTGGCCGAGCAGGTGGTCGGCGTCGAGGTGCCCACGGCGACCTCCGACCCGGCGACGAACACGCTCTGGTCGGCGTCGATCTCGATTTGCGTGTCGCCGGCCGTCGTGCCCGTGATGGTCAGGGCGGTGCCGACCCGCTTCACGTCGAGGGCAGCGCTGGCGCTGCTCGGCATGAGCGCGAGGAAGACAGTGACGATGGCGGCGGCAGGGAGCCGTCGGAGGTGGGGCATGCGGGGCGCGAACGGTTGAAGGTTCGGCTGGGGGAACACCGCGTGTGGCGGTCGCCGGAGCGTCAGTGTCTATCGGATGGCGCTTCCATACGCCAACCCGCCACGCGTCGTGGCGCGAGGGCGACCGCGCCACGGCTGCGTCAGAACCGATGGGTCGGTTGCGACCTCCTCAGATGCAACGCCTGTCCTTCTCGGTCCAGAACTCGGTGATGCACCGCGGGCGGGCGGTAGGCTCGCCATCGCGTGACCGATCGTCTCCCAAGCGCGTCCGGCGACACGGTGCCGGCCCATCCCGACGACACCCGCGCGCGGGTGCTGCTGGCCATGCTGCACGGCGCGCGTGACCGTGGCGACCGCGGCGAGGCGCTGCGGGCGTGGCGGCTGATCGTCGAGGCGGAACTCGAGCGCGTGCGAGGGATCGTTCGCGGGTTCCGGAGCTCCGCGCTGCCGGGCGGGCGGGTGCCGGCGGCGGATGTCGACGACGTCGCCGCCGACGTGTTCATGCGGCTCCACGACAAGTCCCACAAGCTCGGGGGCCGCAGCGTCGGCGAACTGCGCGCGTTCATGCGCACGGCGACGCAGTACACGTGCCGCGACTACGTGCGTGCGTACGTGACCGAGCACCAGCGCCGCGGCGGATCGTTCGACGCCGAACCTGGCAGCAGTGCCCGGGCCGCGTCGGAGCTCGCCCTGACTCGCCTGACCGAGCAGCTCGCCTCCGATGACGACGACGCCGAGATCGCCCGCGCGATCATTCATCCGGCCCTCGCCCTCGTCGACGACGACAAGCGCGGCGTGCTCGTGATGACCGAGTCCGGCTACACCGTCGAGGAGATGATGGAGCGCTTCGGGATCAGTCGAGACAACGTCTACCAGCGCCGCCGCCGGGGTCTGAACCAGCTGCGGGACGCAATCCGCGAGCTGTCCGGGGAGGATGACGACTGATGCCTGACGGGCGCCCCCACCCGACCACCGACGAGCTGCTCGATGCCTTCATCACCGCCTGGCACGCCGGTGAGGCGCCGAGCGCTACCGCGTTCGAGGCCCGCGCCGACGACGCCGACCGAGACGAGCTCGCCGGGCTGATCGCCGGCTTCCTCGAGCTCGCGCCGACCGTGCAGCCGACCGAGGCTCGCGCGGCCGAACTGGCTGGCGACCCGCTGGTCGAGCGGATCGTCGCGCTCGAAGCTGGTCGCTGGGACGACGCGGCCGAGCCCGTCGCTGCGGCGGCGGACGCCGTCGCCGCCGGTGCGCCCAT
>JAURVW010000841.1 GCA_030655275.1 Solirubrobacteraceae bacterium | reverse complement strand
CACGAGAAAGCGCCCGACGAGGTCGGTCGGTTCGTAGTCGCGGGCGATGTGCTCGATCGAGCCCTCGTCGGCGAGCGACTGCAGCTGGGGGATCAGCGTGGGCGCGATCACGGTCACGCGGCCGTCGCACGCCAGGAGGCCCTCGACCTTCTCGAGGCCGATCTCGCCGCCGCCGACGACGAGGCAGGAGCGGTTCGTGAGCCGCAGGCACGCGATGTAGAACGGGGTGGCGAGCATGTCGCGCACGCAGGACTGGTCGCATTTGGCCAGCCTGAACTGGCACACGCAATCTTTTCCCGTGTAAACCTGAGCAGGCATTGGTCTGGCCAGACTACTTCGCACGTAGACATCGCATGGGTGAACCTGTTCCTTACAGCGCGGAGCCGCTGAAGTTCTCGGCGGCGGGGCCGATTACGTGGGCAACCGGACGTCTTTCCGGCACACCGGACCACTGGACCCCCACGGCGATGACCAACCCGCACGGCGCAGAGCTCATTCCCTTCGATCAGGTCCACCGGCTCGTGCAGGAACGGCGACAGCGTGCGGCGGCCCAGGCCGACGTGGACGCAGGCTCCCTGATGGCCGCGCGCACCAGCCAGGTGCGCCGCCTCCTCACCGAGCAACGCGCACGCCCGACCGGTCCCGAGATCGCGTGACGGGCGCCGCACGGCCCACCGGCGAGCGACGGGTGCGGAAGCGCTCGGACGCCCTCGACCGCCCCTTCTTCCCGGAGGGTTCGCTGATCCGAGAGGTGCAGCGGGAGCGCACCGTCGCCCTCTCCGGGGCCCGCGCACTCTTCATGCAGGCGGCGCATCCCGTCGCCTTCGTCGGCTTCTTCAGCCACACCGCCTCCGCCGACGATCCGCATCCGCGGCTCGCCCGCACCGCCCTCGCCGTGAACACGGTGATCTACGGCACCGAGCGCCAGGCGAGGGAGGTCGAGCAGATCGTCGGTTCGATGCACGCGCGCGTGAGCGGCGTGACGACGGAGTCCGTCGGCATCTTCCCCGCCGGCACACCGTTCCGTGGCGACGATCCGGATCTGCTCCTGTGGATCCTCGCGGCCTTCATCGACTCGTCCTATCGCGCCTTCGAGCGGTACGTGCGACCGCTGAGCGACGAGGAGCGCGAGGAGCTGTGGCAGGAGTGGCGGCGCGTCGGCGAGATCTTCGGACTCGGCCGGACCGACATGCCGTCGAGCTATGAGATCTTCACGCACTACGTGGAGGGGATGCTGGCGAGCGGCCAGCTCGTCGTGACGCCCGCGGCCCGCGAGCTCTCGCGCCGGGTGATCCTCAATCCGCCCCTGCCGCCCTACATGGTCGCGGCGAAGGAGCTCGTGAACCAGATCACGATCGACTCGCTGCCGCCGGGCCTGCGCGACCAGTTCGGGTTCGTCCCGGTGCCCGGTCGTGGCGTCGCCCTCGGCGCCTTCTCGACGTGGATGCGCTGGATCGGCAACCCGCTCGCGCCGCGGGTCGTGCGCGAGGTGCCCGAGATGGTGATGCCGGCGCCAGACCGCAACTACGCCGACATCGTCGAGATCGTGCAACGCGAGATGAGCGGCTAGCTCGACGCTGGCTGGTCGGTCGACGGGCCTCGGTCTGGTCGACGCCGGCTGGTCGGTCGACGGGCCCCTCAGGGCCGAACGTCGAAATTCACCCCCTGGAGAGGGGGTAATCCGACGTTCGGCGCTCCTTCGCGGGGCTGGTGGGGCTGGCGGAGCGGGCGGCGTCGACGCGCCCTGGCTCGAAACGCACCGAGGGGACGCCGCGCGGGCCCTCGGGGGTGACGACGGCGCGCACGCGGTAGACGTCGGCGATCAGTTCGGGCGTGAGGATCTCGGCGGGCGTACCCCCGGCGACGACGCGGCCGCCCGAGAGCACGACGAGGCGGTCGCAGAACATCGCCGCGAGGTTGAGGTCGTGCAGGGCCACGACCGACGTGAGCGGCAATTCGCGCACGAGGGAGAGCAGCTCGAGCTGGTGGTGCACGTCGAGGTGGTTGGTGGGCTCGTCGAGCAGCAGCTCGGTCGGCTCCTGCGCGAGGGCGCGCGCGATGTGGACCCGCTGACGTTCCCCGCCGGAGAGGGTGTGCCACGACCGGCCGGCCGATGACTCCAGGCCGGTGCGCTGGAGGGCACGGGCGACGGCGCCTGAGTCGCCGGCCGTGTCGGGTCCCCACGCCGAACGGTGCGGGATGCGACCGAGCCCGACGACCTCGCCCACGGTGAGATCGACCTCGGTGGTGGCGTGCTGCTCGACGACCGCGACCCGGCGCGCGATCTCGCGCCGACGCAGGCCCGCGAGGTCGTCGCCGGCCAGCAGGACCGTGCCGGACGACGGCGACCGCACCCCGGCCATGAGCCGGATCAGCGACGACTTGCCCGAGCCGTTCGGCCCGAGCAGGCCGACCGTCTCGCCGTCCTCGATCTGGATCGAGACGTCGTCGACGATCAACCGGCCGCCAGCCGACCACGACACCCGCTCCGCGCGCAGACTCACGCGAACACCACGCCCTCAGCGCCGAACGTCGAGATTCGCCCCCTGGCGGGGCGGTAATCCGACGTTCGGCCCGGATTGGTCGTCGCGGCGGCGCTCATGCGGGTCCGCGCCGGCGGTAGAGGATCAACGCGAAGGCGGGCACGCCGACGAGCGCCGTGACGACGCCGACCGGCAGCTCCTGCGGCTCGAAGACCGTCCGCGCGACGGTGTCGACCCACACGAGGAACACCGCGCCGACGAGCGCCGTGGTGGGCAGGAGCCGTCGATGGCCGGGACCGACGATCGCCCGCGCGGCATGCGGGAGCACGAGTCCGACGAAGCCGATGGCGCCGGCAGCGCTCACGAGTGTCGCGGTGATCAGCGCCGTCACACACAGCAGCACGAGCCGCACCCAGCGGACCGGGATGCCAAGCGAGGCGGCGGCGTCCTCGCCGAAGGCGAACGCATCGAGGGCCGGGGCCAGCCCGAGACAGACGACGAGCCCGAGCAGGCAGACGACGCCGCACAGCAGCACGTCGTTCCAGCCGGCGCCACCGAGCGACCCGAGGAGCCAGAACAGCACGCCGCGGGTCTGCTCGGCGTCGGCGGAGGAGGTGACGATGAACGACGTGAGCGCCGAGAAGAGCTGGGTCGCCGCGACGCCCGCGAGCACCACGCGATCCGGCGTGCCACCCGCGCCGGCGGCGAGCAGGAGCACCGCCGCGAACGCGACGACGGCGCCGATGAACGCTCCGGCCGACAGCCCGATGATCCCGCCGCCGACGCCCAGGATCACGACGAGCACGGCGCCCGTCGAGGCACCCGACGAGATCCCCAGCACGAACGGATCGGCCAGCGGGTTGCGCAGCAGCGACTGCATGATCGCCCCGCAGATCGCGAGCCCGGCCCCGCAGACGGCGGCGAGCAGGGTGCGCGGCAGGCGCAGGTCCCACACGATGCCGTCGCGGATCCGGCTCACGTCGGCGTCGCCGAGGCCCAGGTGCTGGGCGACGACCGCGGCCACCTCCCCCACCGACAGGTCGGCGGGCCCGATCGTGATCGCCACGGCGATCGACAGTACGAGCACCGCGATGCCGACCGGCGCGAGCAGCCTCGCCCGCGTCGCGGAGCCAGCACGGCCGGACGACCCGTCGCCTCCGCCAACCCTGCCGCCGGACGACACGCCGCCCGGCTCCGTGAGGGCCGCCCGGCTCAGGAGCCCAGCTCGAGCTTCGCGATGCCGGCCGCCAGCTTCTCGGCGCCGTCGACGGTGCGGATCGACGGGTTCATGTCGGCGCCGTTCATGATCACGAACCGCTCCTCACGCACCGCCGTGAGGCGCTTCGTGACCGGGTTGCTCTTCAGGAACCGGATCTTGTCCTCGAGCTTGTCGCCCGTCTGCGACTTGCGACGCAGGTCGCCGAGCACGAGGACGGTGGGGTCGCGGTCGAGCACCGTCTCCCACGACACCTGCGGCCACTCGACCGTCGTGTCGTCGAACGCGTTCTTCGCGCCGGTCGCCTTCGCCATGATGCCCGGCGAGCCGTTCGCGCCGGCCATGTAGGGCGACTCGGTGTTGGCGAACCAGAACGCGACCGACACCTCGGGCGCCTTCGTCCCGGCCGAGACCTTCGCCAAACGACCCTCGAGCTCGGCGACGAGCGCTTCGCCGCGCGGCTGCACGTCGAAGATCTCGGCGAGCTGGCGGATCTCCTCGTAGATCGTCTCCATCTCGAGCGGATGGTCGCGCGGGCCGTCGCCGGACTCGTCGGTGCGGCCGTCGCAGTGCGAGGGCGCGAGGTAGGTCGGCACGCCGAGCTTGGCGTAGGCCGTGCGGCGGTCCGGGTCGTCGCCGCTCAGGGCGTAGCCGAACGAGGCCGTCACGAGGTCGGGCTCCTCCTTCAGCACGCGCTCGTACGACACGTCGTTGTCGCCCAGGCGCGGCACCTTCGCGTTGGCGGCCGCGAGGTTGGGGCGGATCGCATCGGTCCAGGTCGACGTGCCGACCATGCGGTCCTCCAGGCCGAGCGACAGCAGGATCTCGGTCGAGCCCTGGTTCACCGAGACGACGCGCTTCGGCGCCTGCTCGACCACCACGTCGACACCGCAGTTGTCCTTGATCGTGAGCGGATAGGTGGTGCGGGTGCCGGTCGCAGAGGACCCGGCCTCGGTCTTCGCGGCGGCAGCCGACGCGCTGTCGGTCTTGGCGTCGTCGCCGGAGCCGCAGGCCGAGAGGGTGGTGGCGGTCGCGAGGACCGCGACGGCGAGCAGGGATGCGCGCGAGCGCATGGGGCGTGGGAACACGCGATGTCCTTTGATCTGGAGCCCGTTGCGCGGGGCCCGTTGGGGGAGATCCGGTCCCGGTGGGACCGCAAGCCAGCAGGTCTTCGGACTCGGGTTCGTCCGGACGGGGCGCCTTCCCGGAGCACGGATGCTCCAGTGGCCGATGCCTCGCCCGTCCCCCTCACCGCTGCGCGTCAGTTCCGGTCTCTCACCGGATTCCCTGACCCAAACGTGGGTACGACTGGCTCGCCGCGCACCATAGCGAGGGGTGCGCGACCAGGCCGGCCGCGGCGCCCCGCCTGCGAAGGTTGCGAAGGGTCGTGAGGAGTGGCCCGTGCCCTGTCGTGGCCCAGTCGCGCACGTGATTTTTGGTGGGGCATTCACTACTCTCCGGCGCATCGTGCGCCGCCCCGTCTCCCTCGCTCTCGTGCTGTGCGCCGTCGCGTCCACCCTCGCCCTCGGCTTCTCGGCCCCCGCGGCGCAGGCCGCCCAGCGGCTCGAGACGATC
>JAURVW010000840.1 GCA_030655275.1 Solirubrobacteraceae bacterium | reverse complement strand
GTGGGCGCCGGCGCCGGCGATGATGTGGGCCACGGCCTCGCAGACGGGCCACGCCTGCTTGTAGGGGCGTTCGTGGGTGAGCGCGTCGAACACGTCGACGACGGCGACGATGCGGGCGCCGATCGGCGTCTGGTCGCCGGCGAGGCCCTGCGGGTACCCGCCCCCGTCCCAGCGTTCGTGGTGGGAGAGAGCGATCATCGCGGCCATGCGGACGGTCTCCGACGTGCCGCCGGAGAGGATCTCCTGCCCGATGGTGGTGTGGCGCTCCATCTCCGTGCGCTCCTCCGGCGTGAGCCGGCCGGGCTTGAGGAGGATGGCGTCGGCGATGCCGACCTTGCCGATGTCGTGCAACGGCGCGGCGTTCTCCAGCAGTGCGCCGAAGGTGGTCCCGAGACCCATCGCGTCGGAGAGGATCCGAGCGGCGCGGCCGATGCGGCGGGAGTGGTTGGCGGTGTCGTCGTCGCGGAAGGCGGCGACGCGCTGGAGGCGGTCGACGACCTCGTCGTACTCACCGAGGCCGGCCCGATCGGCGGCGCGCTCGTCGAGCTTCGCCTCCACGTCGGCCGGAGGAAGGGTGTGGGGTGCGGTGGCCCCCGCCACCGCAGCCCCCAGGGTCGAGACCGGGTCGGTCTCGCTGTGAAGGACCGCGGCTGCTGGCTCCCCAGCCGTGATCGCCTCGGCGACCGCGACGCGAAGTTGTCCGTACTGGTGCCGTGGCACCGGTTGACGCTCTCGCGCCCTTGCAGCTCGTGCACTCATCGTTCGCACCCCCATGCGTTTTCGAGTGGTCCAATCATCAGTGCAAAAGCATCGTCGTTCGTTCACCATTCGGTAATGGGCCAAGTGCCTCGTCGCGCAGATCTTCCTTGCCGACCGTTCGGACAGGGCCGTTCGGCCCAGCAAGACCGGCCTCAACACTGACCTGGAAGCTCGGCCTCCCGCGCGATGATGTACGTACCCGCGTTCCTTCCCCCAGACGACGCGGACCCTCAAACCGTGACCCCTCTCTCCAGTTCTGAGCTCGCCCGCGTGGTCGAGCTCCTGCCCACACCCGTCGTGCTCCTCGACGAGCACGGATTCATCCAGAGCACCTCAGCTCCAGCCGCTGCGCGACTCGGTCTTCCGCGGACCCCCGACGACGTGCACCTCGATCAGTTCCTGGCCCTCTCGGGCGGGTCGCTGAGTGCCGAGGAGCGCGCGCCGGTCGCGATCGACACCGGCGAGCCGATGACGCTCGTCGCGCTCGCCGGCCCGCTCGCGCCGCCCCCGCCGAAGGACGTGGCCGCGCTCGCCGGCGCGGTCGCCCACGACTTCAACAACCTCCTGGGCGTGATCATGAACTTCGCCACGCTCGCCGCGGCCACCGTGCCACCCGGCAGCGCGGCCGCCAGCGACCTGCGCGAGGTGCTCGCCGCGACGCAGCGCGCCGCGACCATCGCCCAACGGCTCCAGGAACTGGGCGACGTGCGCACGCCGAGACGGTTCGTCGAATCATCCGACTCGACCTGACCACGCGGGCCGCGGCGACGCCGATACGCCCCGTGCCGCCTTGCGTTTCGGGACGCGGGAGCGTAGATGCGGGTCGACTTGCAAGCAAACTGCGTGACTCCGCGGCGCAGCCGTGGTTGACTGAGCCTCGATGAACGCTGCTCAGGTCCGCCTGCTCATAGCCGACGACCACCCGCTCTACCGCTCCAGCGTCGAGCGGGTCGTCCGGCTCCGCCCGGAATTCAACGTCGAGGGCCTGGCATCCGATGGCAAGGAGCCGCTCGACATGATCGTCGAGCACACCCCCGACATCGCGATCGTCGACCTCCACATGCCGCAGCTCGACGGCATGGGCCTGCTCGACCATCTCGTGCAGTCCGACTCGCGCACGCAGGTCGTGATCCTCACGGGCAACCTGGAGAGCGAGCAGGTGTATCGCGCCGTCGAACTCGGCGCCGCCTCCGTGCTCTCCAAGCTCGTCGAGCCCGACACCCTCATCTCGACGCTCGTCGAGGTCGCGGCCGGCAAGACCGTGCTCGGCAGCGAGGTGCAGTCGCTCCTCGCCGGCGAGGTGCGTTCCCGCCGCCGTGACGACCGCCCGGTCCTCACCGATCGCGAGCGCGAGGTCCTCGGACAGATCGCCGACGGCGCAAGCGTCGCGGAGATCGCCGCAACCATCCACCTGAGCCCGTCGACCGTGAAATCCCACCTCGAGAGCCTGTATCGCAAGCTCGAGGTGTCCGATCGCGCCGCCGCGGTCGCCACGGCGATGCGCCGCGGCCTGCTCCACTAGCCGGCACGCGTCGCCCCGTCGCGGCCAGCGGCCCCGGGGCCAGCGCCGATCAGCGGGCCAGCAGTCGCATCACCTCGGCGGCCAGCGTGTCGATCGAGCACGGCTTGGGCACCACGACGCCGACGCCGCGACGGTCCGCCTCGGCATGGGCTTCGTTGTTCATGTAGCCCGAGGTGAGCACGACGGGCAGCTCGGGTCGGATCGCCTTGATCCGCTCGGTGAGGTCGAGCCCGGTGAGCCCGGGCATCGAGTAGTCGGTCACGAGGGCGTCGAAGGCCGACGGATCCTGCTCGAAGGCCTCGATCGCCTCACGCGGATCGGTGAACCCGGTCACCTCGCAGCCGTGGTAGGGCATCGCGCGGTAGGCCAACCGGACGAGCGCCTGTTCGTCGTCGACGAAGAGCACGCGGACGGTCTCCGGGAGGTCCGGCAGCGGACCGGTCGGCTCGAGCTGCGTCTCGGCACCGACGGCCTGCGCGGGGAGATGCACCGTGAAGCGCGCGCCCTGCCCCGGGCTCGTCTCCACGGCGATCGAGCCGCCGTGGTTCTTGACGATGCTCTGCGCGGCTGCGAGTCCGAGGCCGGTGCCGTCGCTCTCGGTCTTCGTGGTGAAGAACGGGTCGAAGATGCGGCTGGCGATCGCCGCCGTCATGCCCGGTCCGTCGTCGGCGACGGTCAGTCGCAGGTACTCCCCCTCGTCCAGGGCACTGGTGATACCACTCGTCACTGCTGCGACGTGCTCGAGTTCGACCCGCAGCTCGATGGTCCCGCCGGAGGCCCCGAGCGCGTGGCCGGCGTTCGTGACGAGGTTCACGACGAGCTGATGGATCTCCGTCGGGTCGCCGACGGCCGATGGGAGATCGGCCCGGAAGTCGCTCTGGATCGAGACCGCGGACGGAAGGGTCGGGCGCAGCAGCGTCTCCGCCTCCTCGACGACCGCCGGGAGGTCGAACGCGATGCGCCGAGGCTCCACGTCGCGACTGAAGGTGAGCAGCCGGCGGACGATGTCGCCGGCACGGTGCGCGCCACGAGCGATCTCGGCCACGCTGGCCTCGGGTGAGGCACCGGCCTTGATCTCCGCCTCGGCCACGCGGGCGTAGGAGAGGATCGCGCCGATCACGTTGTTGAAGTCGTGGGCGATACCGCTGGCGAGCGTGCCGATGGCCTCCATCTTCTGCAGGCGCAGGCGACCGTCGTCCTCCAGGCGGCGGTCGGTGATGTCGGCGAAGATCCCGACGAGCCGCAGGGGTTCGTCCTTTTCGTCGAATTCGACGACGCCCATCGCCGAGACCCAGCGCTCCTCCATCCCGCCGTCGCCGGGCCGGTGGATCCGGAAGTCCGCGCGATAGTCCGGACCACCAGGGACGAGCGCGCCGAGGACGCTCTGCTGCGCGCGCTCACGGTCCTCGGCGTGGACGATCGAGAAGAAGAGGTCGAAGGCGTTGCCCGTCATCATCTCCTCCATGGGCACACCGAGGATCTCCTCGAGCTGGGTGTCGCGGGAGAAGCGGTTCTCGGGGATGAGCCACACGTAGGTCCCGAAGCCCGTGAGCTCGAGCGTCGCCCGGAGCTGCTCCTGCTTCATCCGGGCCTCCCTCTCCTGCTCGAAGCGGTCGGTGATGTCCAGGGTGAAGCCGAACCAACGCTCGTGGCCGTCTCCGTCCTTGACCGCCGCCAGGCGGGCCTCCATCCATCGGTACACCCCGTCGTGGCGGCGCATGCGAAGGACCAACGGGCCGTCGGCCCCGTCCGGTTCGGAGCGGAAGCGCGCGGCGACGTCCTCGTCCTCGGGGTGGATGAAGCGGTTGACCCCGTGCTCGAGCAGATCCTCTCGCGAGTGCCCGGTGAACTCCTCCCACGCCGGGGCGAAGTAGTCGTATTCCCCGGGCCCACGAACGATCCAGGTCATCTGCGGCAGGGCCTCGGCCATCGCGCGGAACTGGGCCTCGCTCTCGCGCACGCGCTCCTGCTGCTCGCGGGCGAGCGCCTGGGCGCGACGGGTGGCGTCGACGGAGACCGCGGTGGCGACGTAGCCGAGCAGCTCCTCGGTGCCGGGCTCGTGGATCACCGACAGCTCGGTCCGGACGATCACGGGGTGCCCGTGGAGCTCGACGGCGTCGTCGAACTCGATGCTGCGGTCGGCGCGCTGCACCCGGTCCAGGCGGTCCCTCCACTCGGCCTCGGCGTTCATGGTGGCCGGGTAGAGCTTCGACTGCCAG
>JAURVW010000091.1 GCA_030655275.1 Solirubrobacteraceae bacterium | reverse complement strand
GTCGGATCAGCACGTCCTCCACGGCGGCATCGTCCAGCCCGAGCGTGTGCGCATCCGCGCGTGGGCCGAGGTCACGGCCAGCTACACGATCAGCGACCCCCGCATCGTCGATGCGCTCTCGCCGTTCTACGTGTGGACGCCGGCCTACGCCGTCCGTCGTCTCCAGTGGAAGCCGCGTGAACCGCTGCACGTGCTGCTGCTCCGCGCCTACCGCATCCCGCGCCCCGTCACGGTGCGCGTGAAGGACGAGTTCGGCGCGACGCGCTCCTGGCTCGAGATCGCCCGCGACCTCCCGTTCGAGGGCACTCCGGTGCTCTGCGACGACGAGTTCGAGCGCGCAGCCAGCGAGATCGAGTCGGTCTGCCGCGGCGTCGCGGTCCCGGCGCTCGCGTAGCCCACACACCTGCTTGAATCGGGGTCGTTCCGCATCGCGCGGAACGGCCCCATTTTTGCGTTGTAGGGCCTCCTCCGAACCCCTCCACGAGGCGCTTCCATAGGTACCTGGACCGAATCCAGCTCGAACCTGTTCCGGGTTCGCTTCGACGACGACGCCCGCACCGAGGTGGAGGAGGTCGTCCATGTCCTCGAGACCGTCGCCGCACGCCTCGAGGCGCATGGACTCGTGCTCCCGCCGCACCCGACGATCGTCGTCCACCCCACCTCGTTCTCGCTCGGTCTCGCGCAGCCCGCCTACGTGTGGGCGCAGAGCCTCACCGAGTCGCACGGGCGCCGCTACCTCGCGTCGTGGTCGTCCGGTTCGACCCTGCATCTGATCTCACCGCCGCGCCTGTTGCGCGGGACCGGCACCCACATCAGCATGCGCGACGCCCTCGAGCGCGCGCCGGCCTGCGGCCTCGCCCACCTCGCCCTCGGGCACCTGAACCCCGGTCTCACGCTCCAGCGCGCCCTACGGCGTCGCCAGTGGCTGTGGCTGGCCTGGGGCGCCGGTCAGGCGCTCGTGGGGCAGGTCCCGATGCTTGCGTCGACGATCGCCGTCCGGCGTCGCGAACGTCGTGCACTCACCATCCCTCCGCCGGCCCGCGATGCGGTGGTCCTGGGCGGCTCGTTGGTGGAGCTCGTGTTGCGCGAACGCGGCCTGACGGGCCTCGTCGCGCTGCTGCGCGACCCACTTCCCCCGTCTCCGGGCGCGTGGGTCAACCGCGCGCTCTCCGGCCTGGGCCCGACGGAGCGCGACGTGCGCTGGCGGATGCTGCTCGACGAGCTGGATCGCACCCGTAGCACGGTATTGGCCGAGCAGGCGGCGGCCGAGACCAAGGCCGCCGAGGCAGCTCGTGCCGAGGAGGAGGCGACGGAGGCCGCCATCATCTCCGCTCGCATCGCCAAGCAGCAGGCCGAAGCCGCTGCCGACGAGGCGGAGCTGGATGCCGCCGCCGAACGGGCTGCCGCCCGCTCGGCGGAGCGGCGGGCAGCCTCGCGGCGACGCCCCTAGCCGGTGACGGCGAGGGAGACTTCGTTGACGAGCGGCTCCAGGCGGGGCCACTGCGACTCGTCGACGAGCACGCGGAACCCTCCGCCGCGCTTGGAGGGCGCGCACGAGAAGATGATCGAGCGGCGGCCCTTCTTGTCGGGTCCCTCGACCTCGACGTAGAGCAGCTTGGAGTTCAGGCGTCCGGCGCTGCCGGACTGCCAGTTGAACATCTCGAGGACACGTCCGTCGAAGGAGAGGACCGAGGCGCCGAGGATCGCGTCCTCGTAGGAGATGTCGGTCATGTGGGGTCTTCCATGTTGAGGTCGTCGAGCGCAGGCTCGAGGACGGCGCGAGCGTCGTCCTCCAGGTGCGCCGGGACAAGGATGTCCCGAGGCCCGGCAGCGAGCATGTCGGGTACGTCGAAGCCGCGGGTGC
>JAURVW010000792.1 GCA_030655275.1 Solirubrobacteraceae bacterium | reverse complement strand
GTGGGCGGTGAGCTCGGTGCCACGCTCGGGCCCCAGGTATTCGGCAAGAGTGCCGTGCGGGTCGAGGGCGGTCTCACCTACTTCATCAACGCGGGCGCGGCCGATGCGATCCGCGTGAACGGCGCGATCAGCGTGGTCTCGGCCGAGATCGGCGGGGGCCAGCTGACGGTCGTCCCCGAGGACGGGCTGATCGACTTCGGCGGCACCCTCAAGCTCGATGCGGGCCTCAAGATCGAGGGCGAGATGTTCGGGTGGGTGGAGAGCACCCGCCGGTTCAACGTGAGCGGCAAGGCGAAGGTCTCGATCCCCCACGTGAGCATTGCCGACACGGCCGTCGAGGCGAACCTCTCGGACAAGGGCGCGACGGCGTGCGTGGAGAAGTTCGGCCTTCGCGTCGGTGCGTCCTACCGTTGGGCGGCGGGTGGCAAGCTCGAGTTGTACGACGGCATGTTCAGCTCGTGCGACATCGGTCGTTACCGGTCCCTGCCGGACGCTGCTGCGTTCGTCGGCGCGCGGGCGATCCGGTCCAGCCGACAGGCGACTGCTGCGCGCGCCGCGACGATCACCGTGCCGGCAGGCGGGGCGGTCGTGGCGTTGGAACTCCAGGGCGCCGGCGGAGCACCGCGCGTCCGCGTGACCTCGCCCGACGGTGCGGTGGCGGAGACCTCGGACGCCGGCACGACCACCGACGAGTTCATCTCCGCGGAGGACCCGGGTCGCGGCACGACCTCGTTCGTCCTCGGTGGACCGGGGGCCACGGGTACCTGGACCTTCACGCCGGTCGAGGGATCGGTGCCGATCCGGGCCGTCCGGCGAGCCGACGAGCTTCCCGCGCCGAAGGCCGCCGCGAAGGTGTCGCGCGCGGCGGGCGGTCGCCACCTCCTGCGCTGGACACTCGAGCGTGCAAAGGGGCAGCAGGTGACCTTCGCCGTGAAGGGAGCGAAGGGCACGAAGCAACTCTTCACCACCGCCGGCGGTTCGGGGAGCAAGACCATCGATGCCCTCTCCGGTGGTGGCCGTCAGCAGATCGTCGCGCTCGTCGAGCAAGACGGTCTGCCTCGTCTCACGCGTACGTTGGCGACGTTCACGGCCAGTCGCGCGGCTGCGTTGCCTGCGCCGAAGCAGCTCAGGCTGCGCCGCGCCGGAAGCACGCTGAAGGTGACGTGGCGAGGTGTGCCGGGAGCGCTGGGCTACAGCGTCGATGTCGAGCTCTCCGATGGCCGGCACCTGCTGTTGCCCGTCCGCGCGAGGTCCGCGAGTCTCAGCGTCGGTGGGGTGGGCCGGGCAACGAACGCGAAGGTCTCGGTCAGGGCCGACGGTCGTGGCGGAAAGGCCGGGCGCCCGGCGATCGCACGGATGCGATCGGCGGCGAAGAAGCCCTAGACCCGCCCGCCAGCGACCGTGCACTCCGGTGCGAATCGGTCCGTAGGCTGGCGCCCATGGCCACCGATCAGCCGATCATCACCCTGCGGGGCGTCACGAAGAAGTTCGGGGCGAAGGCGGCGGTGGACGACATCTCCGTCGACGTGCTGCCCGGCCGCTGCTTTGCCTGGCTCGGGCCGAACGGCTGCGGCAAGACGACCCTGATCCGCATGATGCTCGGCCTGGCGCGGCCCACCGCCGGCGAGATCACCGTGCGCGGATTCCACGTGCCGAAGGACTCGCGCCGGGCGCTGAGCCGGGTCGGCGCGATCGTCGAGGAGCCGCGGTTCTACCCGTACCTCTCGGGCCGCGACAACCTCAAGATCTGGGCGGCGCACTACGACGCCAGCGCCGCCGGCCGCATCGACTCCGAGCTCGCGCGCGTCGGGCTCACCGAGGCCGCGAACCAGAAGGTCGACGCGTATTCGCTGGGCATGCGTCAGCGCCTCGGCGTCGCCCGCGCGATGCTCAACGACCCCGAGCTGCTCCTCCTCGACGAGCCGACGAACGGCCTGGACCCGGCCGGCCTCGTCGAGTTCCGCCAGATGGTGCGCTCGCTCGTGGCGGAGGGCCGCACGGTCTTCATCTCCTCCCACATCCTCGACGAGGTCGAGCGGATGGCCGACGACGTCGCGATCATCCAGCACGGCCGGATGGTCTCCGTCGGGTCGATCGCCGAACTCACGCAGGGCGCGTCGAGCGCGATCCTCGTGCGGGTGAGCGATCCGCAGGCTGCGGCGTCGGCGCTCTCCGGGCTGCCGTTCGTCGAGCGTGCCGATGCCGGCGACAGCGGTCGACTCACGCTCACCGTGTCCTCGGCCGGCGATGCCGAGCTGCAGGCGACGGCCGCGCAGATCGTCGGCAGCGGGATCGGGCTCTTCGAGCTCGGCACCAGCGCCGCGAGCCTCGAGTCGCGCTTCCTCGAGATCACCGGCACGAGCGCGGGCGAACTCGGCGGCGGTGGCACGTTCGCCTCCCGCGAGGCCGGCGCCCCCGGACCGACCGAGATCCCGCAGGCCCCGCCACCACCCGGTGCGCCACCGGCCACTCCCACCTTCCACAAGAAGGGCCAGGCATGACCCTCATCGGCTACGAGCTGCGCCGGATCATCGGCCGCCGCGGATCGTTCTTCGGGGTGATGGGCGTCGCCGTCGCGATCGCCCTGCTCTTCGCGTTCGTCGGCGATTCCGGCGACCAGACCGGCGACGCCTGGACCCAGGTGATCGGGACGCCGATGGTGTTCGGGGCGACGGTCGTCGGCGCGCTCGCCGGCTCCTACGACACCGCCCAGGGCACCATGCGTTACCTCGTCCTCACCGGCGTGCAGCGCTGGAAACTCGTGGCGATCCGGGTGCCCGCGCTCTTCGCGGCCATCGCCCTGATCTCGCTCCCGGCGGTCCTGGTCGGGCTCGTCGCGATGCTGTCGGGCCCCGACGGCGGCGCCGACATCGCCCGCGGCATCTTCGGCGGCATGACCTTCGGGGCGTGCTGGGGCATCGTCGCCATGGCGATCGGCACGCTGCTGCGCTCCAACGGCGCGGGTATCGCCGTCGCGCTGGTGCTCTACCTGCTCTCGAGCGGCATCACCGTCTTCGTGCAGGCGCAGGTCTCCGAGACCGTCGGCGACTACCTCCTGCCGAACGTGATCGGCGTCGTCGCCCTCTTCGGCTCGGAAATGGCCGACGGACCCGGCAGCAGTGGCAGCGTCCCCTACGCCGGCGCACTCATCGCCCTG
Source organism: Solirubrobacteraceae bacterium (assembly GCA_030655275.1). Lineage (GTDB taxonomy): Bacteria > Actinomycetota > Thermoleophilia > Solirubrobacterales > Solirubrobacteraceae > JAGIBJ01. The sequence goes on along the minus strand of JAURVW010000792.1, from coordinate 984 downwards.
ATCCTGTGGCTGACGCTGATCGTCGGCCTGGCGATCGCCCGGGTCGAGCGCGACGAGTACTAGGACAGCGCGCGGGGTGAGCTGTGCAGGTTTAGGCGCTTCAGGCGTCGAGAACCTGCGTAGCGCCCCGGCCACCGCGGTGCGTTGTGCAGGTTCAGGTGCTCGGGGCGTCGAGAACCTGCGCAGCTCACCCCGTTCGACGTGGCCCGCTCCGGGGCGCCGACCCCGCCGACCCCGCCGACCCCGACGACCCCACCCTGAGACCCCGACCCGGAGATCAGGGGTCGGTCAGGGGCTCCCCCCATTGGCGCGCGGCCGCCCGTCGACGACGGTGGTGCCATGGACTCGATCATCACGCTGCAGGGCGTCACCAAGAAGTTCGGCGGGAAGGCGGCCGTCGACGACGTGAGCGTCGAGGTCGCCCCGGGGCGCTGCTTCGCCTGGCTGGGCCCCAACGGCTGCGGCAAGACCACGCTGATCCGCATGATGCTCGGACTTGCCCGACCCACCGACGGCGAGATCGTCGTACGCGGGCATCGAATCCCCGACCAGACCCGCGAGGCGCTGAGCCGGGTCGGCGCGATCGTCGAGGAGCCGCGGTTCTACCCGTACCTCACCGGCAAGGAGAACTTGCGGATCTGGGCCGCGCACTTCGACCGGGGTGCCGCGCGACGGATCCCCGGTGAGCTGCGACGCGTGGGACTCGAGCACGCGGGCGACCAGAAGGTCTCGGCCTACTCGCTCGGCATGCGTCAGCGGCTCGGCGTCGCCCGCGCGATGCTGAACGACCCGGAGCTGCTGCTCCTCGACGAGCCGACGAACGGCCTGGACCCGGCCGGTCTCGTCGAGTTCCGCCGGATGGTGCGGTCGCTCGTCGACGAGGGTCGGACGGTCTTCATCTCCTCCCACATCCTCGACGAGGTCGAGCGGATGGCCGACGACGTCGCGATCATCCAGCACGGCCGCGTCGTCACGATGGGCTCG
>JAURVW010000791.1 GCA_030655275.1 Solirubrobacteraceae bacterium | reverse complement strand
ACAAATAACAATAAAGTCATAAATATTTTATCTCCCATATCAGAAATACCCTGTTCTGATATTTTACCTTTATCATCTTTTCCAATTTCGCCAAATACTTCTTTACTGATTTGATTTGAAATATCAATTAATGATGAAGGTGTGGTTGTTGCTGTTGCTGTTGGGGTTATTGATATTCCCATATTAACAGTTATATTATCAGTAGATAATTGATTCATAGATGAATTATAAAGATAAATATTCCATATCCCTGATAAATCTGTATATAAAACATTATAATTATTTTGAATAGTAAAACCATTACTGGTTAATAAATTATAATTAAATATTTGATTATTTGATGAATCTTTTAATATTAAATATCCTGATTGATTAATGATATGAAATATTTTAATATTATTTCCCTGTTCTATAGTTTCCTTTTCAAACCATACTAAATTATTTTGAGATATAGTAGTATATTGTTTACTATTTAATATTATCCATGAACCATTTAATTGATATTCTAATGATACAATATATTGTCCAATATCAAGATAATTATTAGTATAATTTAATTTCTGATTATTTCCCGATAAAATTTCTTGATTCATTAATTCTTTAAAACCATTCATTATTTTTATTCGACCATTAACCGAAGAATTATAAGTTATTTGTACTATTTCAGATTGATTATATGTATTTTTATCTAATGATAAATTACCTGTTATACTAACATTTAAATCTGATAAATAACCATAATTAACAGATTTACAATATGTTGCGATATTGTTTTGCATTACACATGCTTGAAAATCTGATATCATATTAGCATAAACTATTGGTAAAATATATCCAGAACTATCATAATATCCAACAACATCGGGATTTACTTGATATGAATTAGTATAATAATTTCCTGTAGATTTTTCTGTCTGAATAGTTTTGATATAATATGTATTGTGTGTAGTTGAATTATCCATAATATGATAACTAAAATTTATAACATCATATAAACTATAAAACGATTTATTGAATGAAATATTATAAGAATATTGTAATATTTCATATCCAGCACCAATAGTAGAATTTATTAATTTGTTTGTATATATACCACTTGATAAAGTTGCATTTAAATAAAGACCATCAGCATATGTAAATATTGCATTAACAATATTTACTTTATTAAATGATGTTTCTTGGGAATATTTAGAATTAATACCATTAATAAAATATTTTGA
>JAURVW010000775.1 GCA_030655275.1 Solirubrobacteraceae bacterium | reverse complement strand
GACACCGTCATCGGTCGTCTCGCGTCGATCGTCAACGAGGGCCGCGACGTCGCCCCCATCCCCCTCGGCCGCCAGGGCACCGCCTGGGAGGTCGCCGAGGTCGTCACCTTCCTGCTCTCGGGCCGCGCGAGCTATGTCACCGGCCAGACGATCACGGTCGACGGCGGACTGATGCTCGCCTAGTAGCCGGCCGTTCGGGCGCGCAGGTCGAGCAGGCGCGGTTCGGACGGAAAGGCCCGGAGGGCGTCGTCGATGACGCCGCGGGCTTCGTCGTGCTCGCCCGTGGTGATGAGGGCCTGCGCGAGGTCGGCGGCCAGGTAGTGGTCGCCGGGGCTGTTGGCGCAGGCGTGGCGGAAGAGCATCACGGCGGTGGCGTGGTCGCCTTCGCCCCACAGCAGTTGCGCCTCGAGGTGCGGGAGGTCGTCGAGGAGCGCAAAGGGCTCATCGGGGTCGCGCGAGCCGAGGATGTCCTTGACGGTCTCGAGGCAGGAGCGGGCGTGCGACACGTCGCCCCAGCGGCCGAACGAGGCGGCGCGGAAGAGGGTCGTGGGGTTGTCCGGCGCGAGGCGGGCGGCGAGCGACGCGTAGGCGGCGGCGTCCTCGAAGCGTTCGTGGACGACGGCAACCGGTCCGAGCCACAGCGGGAACTCGGGTTCGTCGGGAAAGGCAGTGGCGGCGGTCTCGGCGAGGGCGACGGCGGCGGCTTCGTCCCCGTCGTCCCAGAGCTGTTCAATGCGGTCCTGCACCATCAGCCAGCGGGCGGAGGAGAGTTCCCAGCGGAGCATGGGGTCGCGGCCGGAGACGGCGTAGAGCGGGGCGAGGCGGCGCGCGGCTTCAGCGTAGTCGCCATTGCGAAGGCGACGGCGGGCGCCGGAGAGGCGAGCTTCGTACCGGTCTTCTTGCCAGGAGCGTCGTGGGTTTGTGAGATAACGCACGACGGCTGCCATGCCCTTGGTCTCGGTCGAAACAGGTCGAAACTGTAGGCCGGTTGCTCGAATCGATGAGCAAACCCGGTCGCCTCGGCCGCGTAGAGCGGAAAACCGCCCTCGGTGAACCAATCTCTTACCGAGCAGCCCTGGTTGCGCGGAAGCGCGAATCGGGTCGCTCCCCTTCGTTCGCGACACCGTCGCCAGACGAATCGCGGATGAGGTCCGCCATGAAAGCCGCTACCGATGACCGCTCGCGCGAATCCTCGAGATCTGCCGCTGCATCAAGAGCGTCCAGCACTACCGAAACCGCGCCCTGAGGCAGCTTGTCGCACCAGACAGCCCAAGCGTATTCAATGACCTCAGCAAGCGTTCGCCGTTGGGCCGTCGAGTGCCACCATCTGACGAAGTTCTCAGCTTGCGTTTCGTGTCGCGATTCGAACTCGTTGACCGTTCTCATCGCGCCAGCGATGAATGCCGCGCCGTACCATTGCTTCGCCATCTGGGCGATGTCGAGGCAGCTCGTTGAGTCGAGCCTCCTGGCGCTTGTCTTGAAGCGCATCGACTCGACGTGCGATGCGAACACGGCGTATGCCACCCGTCGGCCTACATCCTGTTTGAGGAAAGAGTCACGCACCACCAGTCTCTGCTCGTCGCTCTGGAGCGAACCCAAGTCCGGCTCCCCGTCGGCGATCCACGTGACGTGTGGGTCCTTGAGTTCGTCAGCCTCGAGCGCCGCGACGCGCCCCTTCAGCGCAACCTGCGTCTGCCCTTCAACGTCCTTGATGCGGTCGACGA
>JAURVW010000772.1 GCA_030655275.1 Solirubrobacteraceae bacterium | reverse complement strand
GTACGGCTCGCTCGGCGGCGAGGTGGTGCTCATCGTGCTCTCGATCGTGGTCGGCATGGCGCTGATGGCGCAATGGCTGATCGGGGTGATCGAGCGCACGACCGCAGAACCGACGCCCTGGCAGCAGCTCGGCCCCGGCGCCGAGGGCGAACCGGACGCCGCCGCCGAGGAGCCGGCGCATCGGACGGTGCCCCGCTCGGTCGGCGCGGTCGTCGGGGCCGGGCTCCTGCTCTTCGCCGCCTTCGACGTGCTCGCCTTCGGGCAGGTCCAGGACAGTTTCGGCCTCACCGGGCTGCGCGGGTTCGTCGTCGGCGTGGTGGCGTTCGTGAGCCTGGTGGTGCTGATCGCCGGGCCGCTCGTGCTCGCGGCGCAGGCCGGCGCCCGCCGCGACCGCAAGCAACGCGACCGCGCTCGAGAGCGGCAGGCCGTCGCCGCGCACCTCCACGACTCCGTGCTTCAGACCCTCGCGCTGATCCAGCGCAGCGCGGCCGATCCCGACCGCGTCGTGACGCTCGCCCGGCAGGGTGAACGCGGCCTGCGCGCATGGCTCGCCGGGCGCGACGAGACGGGGGCCGTGTCGCTCGCCGAGGCCGTCGAGCGGGTCGTCGCCGAGGTCGAGGCCGAGAGGGGCGTGCTCGTCGACTGCGTGATCGGCGGCGAGGCCCCGATGAACCCACGCACCGCGGAGCTCGTCGCGGCCACCCGCGAGGCGCTGCGCAACGCGGCCCGCCACGGCGGCGGGGTCGACGTTCGTCTCTTCCTGGACGTCGACTCGGGCGGAGCGACCGTGTTCGTGCGCGACGGCGGCGCCGGATTCGACCCGTCGACGGTGCCGGCCGAGCGCGGCGGCATCCGAGACGCGATGATCGGTCGCATGGAGCGCGTCGGCGGCACCACGACGATCGACAGCGACGACGGTGGCACCGAGGTCGTGCTGCGGTTGCCGCGCGAAGTGGGCGGCGGCGCATGAGGCCGGAGGAGTCGACGCCCGCCGACGAGCGCTCGAGCGGCGGCGGCCCGGGAACCGGTGGCGCGGCGCCGCGCATCGTGTTGGTCGACGATCACGCCCTGTTCCGCTCCGGCGTGCGGGCCGAGCTCGAAGGTCGGTGCGAGATCGTCGGCGAGGCCGGCGACGCCGCCGAGGCCGTGCGCGTGATCCTCGAGACGTCGCCCGACGTGGTCCTCCTCGACGTGCACCTGCCGGGCGGCGGTGGCGTCGCCGTGCTCCGCGAGGTGCTCGCCGCGCGACCCGACCAGGCGTTCCTCGCGCTCACGGTCTCCGATGCCGCGGAGGACGTCGTCGCGACGGTCCGTGCCGGCGCCAAGGGCTACGTGCAGAAGACGATCGCCGCCGACGAGCTCGTCGCCGCGATCGAGCAGGTCCGCGCCGGCGAGCCCGTCTTCAGCCCACGACTCGCCGGCTTCGTGCTCCGCGCCTTCAGCGACGCGCCGCCGCCGGGCGCCGTCGATGCCGAGGTGGAGCAGCTCACGCCCCGCGAGCGCGAGGTGCTGCAGCTCATCGCGCGCGGCTACGCGTACAAGCAGATCGGCCAGCGTCTTTCGATCAGCCCGCGCACCGTCGAGACGCACACCTCCGCGGTGCTCCGCAAGCTCCAGCTCACGAGTCGCCACGAGCTCAGTCGGTGGGCGGCGCGCCGAGGACTCGTCGACGACTGAGGCGACCGCCCGCGGCGAGACGCGGGCTGGCGGCGCCGGCGCGGCCGTCAGCTCCGCGCTCCCCGGGGGCCGAACGTCGAGATCCACCCCCTGACGGGGTGGAAATCCGACGTTCGGCCGGCTCAGCGCAGGCCGTCGATCAGCAGGCTCGTGCCGAGCACTGCGACGCCGATGGTCACGAGGAGGAAGAAGCCCACCCAGAGCAGCGCGGGGAGGTGCGTGAGGTGGGCGAGCACGTCGGCGTCGGACTTCGGGGCGCGGCCGCGACGACGCTGCGCCTGCATCTCGAGGACCGGCCGCGGCGCCGCGAACAGCAGGAACCACGCGCCGGTGTAGGCGACGAGCGACTGGACGTCCGGGTTGCCCCACCAGGAGACGGCAAAGACCGCGAAGCCGGCGACGAGCACCGCCCACAGGCCGTAGAAGTTGCGGATCTTGAGGGTGAGGAGACCGAGCAGGAGCACGGCGAGCCAGAGCACCCCGAGGGCATGCCCCCGACTGAGCAGGAAGGCGGCGAGGAGCCCGAGGAGGGCGGGGCCGATGTAGCCGGCCGCGGCCGTCGCGATCATCCCCGGGCCGCGCGGTTTGCCCTTGGAGACGGCGAGCCCCGAGGTGTCGGAGTGCACGCGAATGCCGGTGAGTTGGCGGCCGCTGAGGAGGGCGGCGACGCCGTGGGCGCCTTCGTGGGCGATCGTCACGACGTTGCGGGCGAGGCTCCAGGCGCGCGGCACGAGCACGATGGCGATGGCGAGGACGGCGGTCGCGACGATGGCGGCGTCGGCGGGGGCGGCCTGCGTGCCGGTGGCGTCGTTCCAGATGTCGCCGAGGGTGGAGCCGACGTTTGCGAGGGGGAGCCGCACCCGACGGACGGTATCCAGCGCGTCCCCCGCCGGGCGCCATCGGCAGACGTGATCGGCTCCGTCCGTTACGGTCCTGCCATGACCGACGCAGCGTCTCCGCCCCAGCCGTCGTTCCACGGCGGTCCGGGTTCGGGCCCGCTCGTCGCGGCGCCCAGCCACGAGGTCCCGCCGGCCGCGACGCGCTCCCCCGCCGAGGAGGCGCGCACGCTCGTCGACTCCCAGATCGCCGGCTCGCTCGCATCGCTCTCCGACGACGGCACGCCGTGGGCGTCGATCGTGACCTACGGCGCGACGGCCAAGGGCGAACCGGTCCTCGTGCTCTCGTCGATGGCCGAACACGGCCGCAACCTGCAGCGCGAGCCGCGGTGCAGCATCGTTATCGCCGAGCCCGTCGAGGACGGGGTCGATCCGCTCGACCGCGCCCGCGTGACGCTCGCCGGCCGGATCGTCGACGTCGACGGCGAGGAGGCCGACTCCGCCATCGAGGCCCACGCCGAGAACTTCCCGCACGCCCGCGCCTACGCGCGCTACGGCGACTTCACCACCTACGTGCTGAAGGTCGAGCGGGTGCGCTGGGTGGGCGGCTTCGCCCGCATGGGCACGGTCGAGGCGGCTGATTACGCCGCCGCCGAGCCCGACCCGACCTGGCCCGGCGTCGCCGACGCCCGCGCGCACCTCAACGCCGACCACGCCGATGCGCTCGTCCTGTGGGCCCGCACCCTCGGTGGCTACGACGACGCCGCGACCGCCACCTGCGAGGCGATCGACCGCTACGGCGTCGACCTCAAGGTGGTCACGCCGCGTGGGCCGGCCTCGGCGCGCGTCGCGTTCGCCGAGCCCGTCGCCGCGCCGGTCGGCCTGCGCGCCGCCCCCCTCGAGCGCGTCACGCGCGCGAACGCGTGGGACGACGGCGGCCTGAACTCCCACCACTAAGGCGCGGCGGGGCCCGGCGGCGCCGCACCGG
>JAURVW010000757.1 GCA_030655275.1 Solirubrobacteraceae bacterium | reverse complement strand
GCCGACTCCGACTCCGACTCCGACTCCGACGCCGACTCCGACGCCGACGCCGACGCCGACTCCGACGGTCGACACCCCGCCCGTGGGCGGATACGACGTGCAGGGCAGCGCCGCGATCAAGACGCTCGTCAGGGGCAGCGTCCCGATCAAGGGCACCCTGACCGGCGTGTCGCTGGAGCAGGGCACCGGTGCTGTTGCCGGCGCACTCTCGTTGGCTCCTGCGGCAGCCAACCTCACGGCGCTCGGGTTCCTGCCGGTGAAGGCGTCGATCGCCTTTGTCGCAACCGAACCCGTCGCAGGCACGCTTGGCTCGGCCGGGCTCTCGGCCACGGCCAAGGTGCGGGTGAAGCTGCCGAAGGTGTCGGTCCTCGGGATCGAGCTCGCGGGCGGGTCGAACTGCCAGGCGAAGCAGATCACGAGCATCCCGCTGAGGTCCTCGGGCGCATTCACCGCCGCGGCCGGCGGCGCGCTCGCAGGCACGTTCACGATCAGCAACCTCACCGGCTGCGGCGTTCTCACGAACCTCGTGAGCCCGCTGACGGCTGGCGGGGGCAACGCGCTGGCGATCAACCTCACCCCTCGGACCTGATCCGTCCCACCCATGGATGGCCCGGCCGCGACCTCTCCGGCCGGCCCATCCACGGGTGGGCGCACGCGGCGCGGGCACAACGCGCGCCGTCTCGGCCCGCCAGGGGTGGGGACCGGACGGCCCGGACGCCGGGGTTTGCGCTTCGTACGGCAATGGTGATCCGGCCACCTGGCGCCCTCACGGGAGTACCGTGGGCTCATGGGACAGGACGCACAGCACCACCCCGGAATCGAGCCGGTGCTCGACGTGCAGCTGTGGTCGGACGTGGTCTGTCCGTGGTGCTGGATCGGTGAGGCGCGACTCAAGCTCGCACTGAAGGAGACCGGTCTGCTCGAGAGCACGCGCATCACGATGCGCTCGTTCCAGCTCGACCCGGCCGCCAAGCGCGGCCCGACGATCGCGATGCTCGCCGAGAAGTTCGACAAGACGCCCGCCCAGGCGCGCGAGATGGTCGCCCAGGTGGCCGATCTCGGCGACGAGCTCGGGCTCGACATGGACTTCGAGCGGGCCATCTCCGCGCCGACCGGCGACGCGCACCAACTCATCCACCTCGCGCGCAAGACGGGGCACGACGTCGAGCTGACCGAGCGCCTGCATCGCGCGCACTTCTCCGAGGGACTCGATCTCGCCGACCATGGCGTGCTCGTGCACGCCGCCGGCAACGTCGGTCTCGACGAGGGCGAAGCAGACTCCGTGTTGCGGACGGGCGCGTTCGCGCAGGACGTGCTCGCCGACCGTCACGAGGCCGAGCGCATCGGCGTGCGGGGCGTGCCGTTCTTCGTGCTCGGAAGACGCTTCGCGTTGAGCGGTGCTCAACCAGTCGAGGCCATGGTCATGGCCATCGAGCGCGCTTCGCAGCCGGCTGCGTCCTGACGGCCCCGCGCCCGACGAAAACGCCCGGTGCTGGTGTGGTCCTCGCGAGTACCGGAGGGTCACTCAGGTTTCCCGGCCAATCGGCGAATTTACAATCGCGTTCGGCTTGTCAAGACGGGCTGATGAACAGCGTTCGCCAGCTTCGCGAACGGGCGGTATGACCGTCTACGCTGCTTTCTATGTCCCCTGAGCCGTCTCCCCCAGCGACCGGCGCAGAGCCCGGCGACGGTGCTCCTCCCGGAACCGGTCTCGGTCAACGTGAGCGCATGCTGCTCGGCATGGCCGACACGATCGGCAAGCACGGCTATCGCGGGGCCACGATCACCGAGGTCGTGCGGTTCGCGCGCGTCTCCAAGCGCACCTTCTACGAGGAGTTCGGCGACAAGGAGTCGTGCTTCCTCGAGCTCTACGAGCAGACCCGCGAACAGCTCCAGGTGCTCATCAGCGAGCAGACCGATCCACGCGACGACGACTGGCGCGACGAGATCGCGCGCGGTGCACGGGCCTACTACACGGCCCTCACCTACCAGCCGCTGCTCACCCGGGCGTTCTTCATCGAGATCGCGACCCTCAGCGAGCGCGCGACGAAGGTGCGCCGCGAATCGTTCGACGCCTTCGCCGCCACGCTCTCCGATCTCGTCGAGGCCGGCCGCGCCGCTCACCCCGAGGTCCCGTCGCGGCCCCTCTCGCCGATGATGGCCGCCGCCGTGCTCGGTGGCATGACCGACGTGATGATCGGCGCCATCGAGCGTGGCGAGATGGCCGAGGTGCTCGACGAGCTCGTGGAGACCTGCACCGACCTCATCGCGACGATCGTCACCGGGCAGTTCCCGCCCGGCCAGCAGGTCTAGCCGCCGCCACGGCCCATCCGGTCAGCCCAGCGCTGGCCGCGCCGCCGGCCAGCGGCGGTCAGGAGACCGTCGCGCTACGACCTTCGACCGCGCGCCACCAGAGTGCCGCCCCGATCCAGGCGGCGAGGACGATGCCGAGCAGGGCGAACCCGAGCTGGCTCACGTCGATCGCGGCGACCGCAGCGATCGGGCCATCGGTGATCCCGACTTGGTCGACGACGACGCCGAGCAGGCTGAGTCCGCCGATCGCGAGGGCGAAGACCACCGACGTGCCGGTGACCAGGACGTTGTAGGCGAGGCGACGGGCCGGCGCGTGGAACGACCACGCATAGGCCTTCGTCATCGCGGCGCTGTTGATCGTGTCGAGGAGCGTCATGCCCGCCGCGAACAGCACGGGAAGTGCCAGGATCGCCGGGATGGAGACGCCGCTCACCGCACCGCCGCCGGCGAGCAGGAGCAGCGCGATCTCGGTGGCCGTGTCGAACCCGAGGCCGAACATGAACCCGAGTGGGTAGAGCTGCCACGGCGCGGTGATCCGCGAGGACAGCTTGCGCGCGGTGCGATTGAGAATGCCGGTGCCGACGAGCTGGCGGTCGAGCTCGACCGGGTCGGCCGTCCCCGCTCGCACGCGCCGCGCCGCGCGCAGCGACCCGCGAAGGGTCGCGAGGTTCAGCAGGCCGATCGCGACGAGGAACACCCCGGCGACCGTCGGTCCCCACACGGAGGCGATCTGCAGGACCGTCGACTCCTCGTCGCCGACCATCCCGCCGACGCCATGCACGCCTGCAGCGACCAGCAGGGCCAGGAGCAGCACGACGGTCGAGTGGCCCGCGGAGAAGAAGAAGCCGGAGGCATGGGGCCGGCGCCCCTCCTGCAGGAACTTGCGCGTGGTGTTGTCGATCGCTGCGATGTGGTCGGCGTCGAAGGCGTGGCGCAGCCCGAGCGAATAGGCGGTGACGGCGAGACCGATCCCGAAGACCTCACCGTTGCCGAGCTGGAGATCCTGACCCGCGACGAACACGACGACGAGCCCGATGCCGAGCACGTGCAGCGCGGCGATGGCGAGGAGCGCGCCGAGGAGCGGATGGCGCTCCTGCGCGGCCTGCCGGAGTGCTGCGCCCGCAAGGCGCCGGCGAGCGCGGGCATGGCCGAGGCGGGTCATCGGATCTCCTGGGAGTCGGCGAGCGGAATGGTCGGTGGGGCGGAGGCGAGCACGGGGCGGGTGAAGGCGGTGAGCGCGGCCTCGCGCTCGTCGAGCCAAGACCGGAGTTTCGCGACCGACCGGGCGGAGGCCTGCGCCATCCGGCCGCCGGCCTCGAGCTCGAGCACGGCGCCGCGCAGGTCGGGCTGCGAGATCGTCGCGCAGTGATCGGGCACGCCGGGGCCG
>JAURVW010000731.1 GCA_030655275.1 Solirubrobacteraceae bacterium | reverse complement strand
GCCGGTCTGGGCCTCGTGCCCGCGAACCTCATCCCCTTCGGGACGTTCGTCCACGCCAAGATGGCGATGGCCGGCCTCACCCTGAAGGGCAACCGCGAGACCGTCCGGGCCATCGCGCAGGCCGAGCGCCCGCCGTCGTTCCGTGTGCTGCCCTACGGCACGAATGCGGGGTTCAACCGCACGAACACCGGTCCCGCGCCCGTGGGCCACGCCCGCGGTGGGCGCGACGGTGCCGACAGCCGACGCGGAGGCGACGACGACTCGACCTCACCCCGCTCAGGGGCCTCCTCACCCGACCGGCGTGTCTCCGGTCCGGGGAACCCGCAGCCCGGCTCGTCGAATGGAGGGTTCGGCTCCGACGGCACCGCCCCCTCCCGCGCCGACGACGCTCCCTCGGTCACCCGGGCCGACGACCCCACTTCGGAGGCGCCCGGGTCGGGCACCCCCTCGCGCGCGGAGCCCGACCCGGCGACGACCACCGACAAACCTGGCGGCAAGCCCGATGCGAGCCCGTCGGACGCGGCGCCGGGCCAGACCGCCGGCGAGAGCCCACGCGGGCAGGGCAACGGCAACGGTCAGGGCAACGGCAACGGCTCGACCAACGGCGGCGGTCAGGCCGACGGCAGCGGTAGCGGTAGCCAGACCAACGGCAACGGCGGTGGCGGTCAGGCCAACGGCGGCGGCCAGAGCAACGGCAATGGCAGCCAGGCCAACGGCGGCAGCAGTCAGCCCAACGGCAACGGCCAGAACAACGCCAACGGTAACGGCGGCCAGACCAACGACGCCGCTGCGAACCAGGGGTCTCCGGCCAAGCCGGGGACGACTGGCAGCACCGGTGCGACGGGCTCCGACGGCAAGACCGGCAACGCCGGCGCGGACGGCGGAGGGAAGCCCGGTGGCTCCTCCGGCGGCGCGGGCGGCGGCCCCAGCACAGGCGGGCATGCGTCCCCGGCCCGGTAAGCGGGCCCCGGAGTGGATGCGCTCCCCGCCCGGCCACTGGACGCTCCTCGTG
>JAURVW010000729.1 GCA_030655275.1 Solirubrobacteraceae bacterium | reverse complement strand
GCAAATTCAGTGCACGGGAGGTGCCGCTTTTGTCGGCCACATACGCATGATGAAAAGCTGGAGCCGAAGCAAAAATTTCAATGTCCGCGCGCGGTTGGAATGGGCGAGGGGGCCGGTGTTATGCGGACACGTCGCGGTGTTATGCAGCAAGCCTGTCTCCCTATAACCAAGTTAGGCTTCACAAAGGGCCCATTCGTGCTTCACCCGAATCAATTCCAAGTCAACGAAGCTTGGATCCTCTTTAAGCTAAACGATGCTCCGGTCGTTACCGAATCAGACGGCGACTTCAACCTCTTCGCGCTCATGGACGCGGCCAGTTGTTTCATCCTGAGTTCGGGCACCGTGCCTGCTACTGAGGCCGAACCATCGAAGATGGAAGCCAAGCGCCTACTGAAAGAGGCCCAAGCACACAAGCAGCAGCTTCCAAAGACACTCTTCCTCCCAAGCGAACAGCCTGCGAAACTCTTCATCGCCGAAGCCGAGCGTCAAGGCATAACCGTAGTGCGCGTTCAAAGCAATCAGCTTCAACCTTTCGTCGGCGAGGCTCAAGAAGGCTTTAAAGAGCAATTCGGCGGTGGGAGCACGCAGTGAAGCCTAACCCTTCAATCGAGAGGACAAACAACGGCGGGTCAGGCTTGCGCGCTTTCGCCCGCGCACAGCCGCCGTTGTTTGCCTCTCATCTCAAACGTTAGGCGCCTCAAATGCCGAGTCCGATTCAGCTACTGACTGTCATCGAATACTTCCGCGACAGCCGGCCGTGGAAAGCGCATCACAGCAAGCATCCCTCGTGGAAAGAAGTAGAGGTAGCAATTCGTCGAATGGAAAACTACTGTTTCCCAATCGTCCAACTGAACCTGACCGAGTTCGAAGATGACGAAGACATATTCAATGTCATCGGAGGCGCCGGCAAGTACGCCCTATTCCACATGACAGGCGAATGGCAGTACTCAGATCCAGGCGGAACGGACGATCCTGTCCACCTTTGGGAGAGCGATCAAGGCTACGACTGCCTAAGCAGGAATGTGCTGGTTGATGTAGAGAGAGTTCTCAGCCTCACAAAGGTCTTTTATGAAACAGGCAGCTATGAAGCCATCAAGCGCTCCAGCCGAGGCGCCTAACCCTTCAATCGAGAGGACAAACAACGGCGGGTCAAGTTTGCGCGCTTTTGCCA
>JAURVW010000726.1 GCA_030655275.1 Solirubrobacteraceae bacterium | reverse complement strand
CATCGAGCTTGCCGGTGGTGCGAACTGCCAGGCCAAGCAGATCTCGTCGATCCAGCTCAAGAGCACGCAGGAGGAGTTCCTCCCGACCGAGGGCGGTCCGATCGCCGGCACGTTCTCGATCAGCGACCTCACCGGTTGTGGCTTCCTCAACAACCTGGTCTCCCCGCTCACCGCTGGTGGCGGCAACGCGATCGCGTTGAACCTGATCAACCCGTAAGGGAAACCAGTCAGCCGCTGTCTGACTGAGATGCGAGCCTAGGCCCGCATCGCCGGGGCGCTCCGATCACGTGGTTCGTGATCGGAGCGCCTCTTTTTTGTCCAACCTCGCCCCACTCCTCGCATGGCTTCTCCTCTGTCCTGGGTGCCCAGCGCCCGCCGGGCCGCGACGATCGGTGTGATCGGTGCAGCGCTCTCGGCGCTCGCCGTTGCTCCCGCATCCGCGCGACCTGTCTCGCTCAAGCTCAACTACAAGTGCAACTTTCCGCTGATGTTGCCCGAGCCCCTGTCGCTCACCATCACCAGCGACGTGCCGGCAACCCTGCCGGTCGACGAGGGTTCTCCTGAGATCCCGATCAATGCGGTCGCCGACGTGAGTGCGAAGGCCGTCAAGTCCCTCCGTGCCCTCGAGGCCGTCTCCGTCGAGGGCAAGGCCGCTGCCGCCGCGACGGTGGTCCGTCCCGATGGCATCGTCCTTCCGCTGAACGTCCCCACGACGATCGTGAAGACGGCCCTCCCGACCAGTGGCCCGGTGCAGACCGCCGCCAGTGGCGAGGCTCCGTCGATCCTCTTCCCGTCGGCCGGCCAGGCCGCGCTGAAGGTGGGCGATCTCGTCCTCACGCTCACGCCGCGTCTCTCCGACGGCCTCCTCACGGGCGTGGACACGTTCGAGACCGAGTGCAAGCAGGATCCGGGCCAGAACAACGTGCTCGCCACGATCGCCGTCACCGACGGCAGTGCGAGCGTCGCACCGACGAAGCCGGGCGCGCTCAAGGGCGTCCCGACCTCGTCCTCGGTCGCGCTGTCCTGGACCGCGTCCACCGACGACAAGGCCGTCACCGCCTACGACGTCTTCCGGGACGGCACGAAGGTCACCACCGTCACGACGAACTCGGCGACCATCGCCGGACTGAACGCCGACACGAACTACACCTTCACGGTGCAGGCTCGCGACGCCGACAACAACGCCTCCGAGCTGAGCGATCCCGTCACGGTCAAGACCGCCGCAGGTGGCGGCACGACGGGCTACCGGTACGCCGTGGCCGGGACCGCGACCTTCAAGTCGCTGTCCAAGGGTGCCGTGCCCCTCACCGGCGCGTTCGACACCAGCATCGCCGGCTCCACCGTGAGCGGCAACCTCGCGCTCAACGATGCGGCGGCCAAGCTCGTCGCGCTCGGGTTCCTCCCGGTCGACGCAAAGCTCTCCTTTGCGCAGGCGGGCGGCACCTCCGGAACGTTCGCCTCCGGCGTACTGAGCACCACGACGAAACTGCGGATCAAGCTCCCGCAGGTGAAGGTCCTCGGGATCGAACTGGCTGGCGGCGCGAACTGCCAGACCAAGCAGATCTCGAGCGTCGGTCTGAAGTCGATCGAACCCGCCTTCTCGCCGGCTGCCGGCGGCAGGCTCGCCGGAACGTTCGCGATCAGCGATCTCACGGGCTGTGGGTTCCTCACCAACCTCGTCTCGCCCCTGACCTCTGGCGGCAGCAATGCCATCGCGGTCAACCTCACCCCCAACCCCGTCGCCTAGCGGAGGACACTGACATGTACCGCATCGTCAAGAGCCGTCTCGTTCGCGCGACGGCCGCAACCCTGGCGGGACTCGCGTTCGTCGCAGTCTCGCCCGTCACGGCCTCTGCTGCCACGTCCCCGGCCATCGACTGGAACGTCAACGCACCGACCCCCAACGCGGACGCCGATCCGTTCTACACGCCGCCGTCGACCATCCCCACGGGGAACCCCGGCGACATCATCCGGGCCCGTGTGGCCAACGCCGGCCCGCCGACGGCTCGCAGCCTGGCGAAGGCCTGGCAGGTCATGTACCTGTCGACCGACGCACTCGGCAACCCGAACGTCGTCACCGGGACCATCATGGTTCCGAAGAACGGTGCCTCGACGGCCCCGCTCGTGACGATCGCACCGGGCACCACCGGGCCGGCGTTCCGCTGCACGGTCTCCCGGTTCATCAACTCGGGCGCGTTCTACGAGCAGCCGGCCGTCAACGACATGCTGAAGGCCGGATACGCCGTCGCGGTCACCGACTACGAGGGCTACCACGAGAACCCGAAGACCACGTACGTCGCCGGGCGCTCGATGGGCGCAGCCGTCCTGAACATCTCGCGTGCCGCGACGCGACTTCCGGAGGCCGGCCTCTCGCCGACGCCGAAGCTCGCCATCCGCGGTTACTCACAGGGCGGCGGCGCTGCGATGTGGGCCGGTCAGATGGCTCCCACGTACGCACCCGAGCTCAACATCGTCGGCATCGCCGGCGGTGGCGTGCCTGCCAACCTGGCCCTCGTGGCAGCGAGCCTGCAGGGTCAGCCGGCCTTCGGCTTCCTGCTCAACGCGATGATCGGTCTCGACAACGCCTACCCCGAACTCGTCCTCGACGACTTCCTCACCGATGTGGGCAAGTCGACCATCGCGAACATGGTCGCGGGCGACTGCACCATCGAGCTGCTGATCGGCTACGAGAACAAGAAGATCGACGACTACGCGACCGAGTCGCCGTTCTCGACGGCACCGTGGCTCGACCGCATCGACCCCGAGAACAAGCTCGGCGCGACGAAGATCAACGTTCCCGTGTTCCAGTACCACGCGAACAACGACCCGATCGTCTCGCCGCGTGGCGCAGCGAACCTCCGGAAGGCCTACTGTGCACTGGGTGTCGATCTCCAGTGGAAGGAGTTCGACGGAACCGGCCACATCACGACGGTCGCCCGCGGTAACGCGGACGTCGCCGCCTTTATCGCAGCGCGTTTCCGTGGGGCTACCACGGCGCCGAACTGCTCGGCCATCTAGACGCGGTAACGACGCGAGGAACTGGAGCTCCCCTTTGTTCAGCATGAACATCACGAAGTCTGCGGTCGCGGCGATCATCGCCGCGGCCGCGCTCAGCGGATGCGGTGATTCCGACAAGGACGTCGCGGTGGCGCCCGGTGGCACGTCCGCCGAGTCGGCGACCGCGACGACCGGGGGCACGACGCCCGCGGGGACGTCCCCGGTGCAGTTCGAGGGGCGGCCGAAGGCCGATCTGTCGAAGCCGGTCGGCAAGAAGGAGGGCACGTGGGCCAAGCAGCTCTGCACCGCCCTCTCCGGCAAGGCGTCGGCCATCAAGCCGCCGCAGGTCGACACCACGTCGCCCGAGGCCACCCTCACGTCGCTGCGTACGTTCTTCGGCGATGTCGTCGACGAGCAGGAGAGTCAGCTCAAGACGCTCGAGAGCGTCGGTCCCCCGCCCGGGGACCAGGCGACCTCCGAGTGGAAGAAGGCCGTGCAGAAGCTGCGCGACGTTCGCGGAGACGTCAACGACGTCGTCGCCGACCTCAAGGACGCCAAGGCGACGAACGCCACGCAGGTCCAGTCGATCATCACCGACCTCGGCAAGCAGCTGAAGTCGCTCAGCGACTATGGCGGCCCGATCCCGGCGTTGTTCTCCAACGACACGATCGGTCCGGCGCTCGGAAAGGAACCGAGCTGCGAGCGGTTCAGCTGATCTCGCGTCCGGCCTTCCGGCTGTGATTCACGGGGCATCCGTCGTCGCCGCGAGGTGGCGGCGGATGCCCCGTTTTTCTGCCCTCACTCGGCGCCCATTCCTGCCCGGGCGTGCTGTCCCCACACGGACCGTTCGCGCCGCATCGGGTTTGACATTCGGGTCCCCGTGCGAGACGGTACTCGGACTCTGTGACGCAGATCCTGGTTCAGGCCGGGCTCCTCGCGGCGCAAAGTGTCCCAACATGTGTCCAAGTATTTAAGGATGTCCACGTGACTGGATTCCGTTCCCGTAGGGCCGGCGCGATCGCCGTCGGTACCGCGCTTCTCGCCTCTGGCGCTTTCGCGTCGCAGGCTCAGGCCGTTCAGAAGACGCTCGGCTACGAGTGCATCTACCCGTTCGTCGATGAGCAGCCGCTGTCGGTCGATCTCACCGCGAGCATCCCGAGCTCGTACCCGGCCGAGACCCCCACGCCTCCGTTCCAGCTCGCCGCTGTCGCGACGGCCAAGGGCGACACGGCCACGGCGCTCGAGACCGTCGGTGCCAAGGAGCTGGAGGGCAACACGAAGGCCTCCGCGCGCATCGAGGCCCAGGGTGGCCAGGTCCTCGGCCTCAAGGTGCCGCTCGCGATTCCGCGTCAGGCCGCCGTGCTCGACGC
>JAURVW010000724.1 GCA_030655275.1 Solirubrobacteraceae bacterium | reverse complement strand
GAGGGCGTCGGCGACCACGGTTGTGAGTACATGACCGGCGGTCGCGTCGTCGTGCTCGGTGAGACGGGTCGCAACTTCGCCGCCGGCATGAGCGGCGGCCTCGCCTTCATCTACGACCCGAACGGCACGTTCGAGTCGCGGGTGAACACCACCATGACCGACCAGCTCGAAGAGCTGACGTCGGAGGACCAGGACGAGCTGCGCGCGCTGCTCGAGGAGCACGTGCAGCGCACCGGCTCCAGCCTGGCCGAAGGTATCCTCGGCCGCTTCGACGAAGCGGTCTCCCAGTTCGTGAAGATCTTCCCGACCGACTTCAAGCGGGTGCTCGCCGAGCGAGCCGCGGCGGCCGGGACCACCGGAGGCACTGCCTGATGGGTGAAATCGGCGGCTTCCTTCGCATCGAGAAGCACAACAGCGGCTACAAGGACCCGAAGGGTCGCGTCGCGCACGTCCACGAGTTCATCGACCGTCTCCCGGACGCAGAGGTCTCCCAGCAGGGAGCCCGCTGCATGGAGTGCGGCGTGCCGTTCTGTCACAACGGCTGCCCGCTGGGCAACCTGATCCCGGACTGGAACGACCTCGTCTACCGCGACCGCTGGCAGGACGCGATCGTCCAGCTGCACGCGACCAACAACTTCCCGGAGTTCACCGGCCGCCTGTGCCCGGCGCCGTGTGAGGCGGCGTGCGTCCTCGAGATCAACGAGGGCAACAACGTCACGATCAAGCAGATCGAGCTCGCGATCATCGACCGCGCCTTCGCCGAGGGCTACGTCGTCCCGCTCCCGCCCGAGCACGAGACGGGCCACAAGGTCGCCGTCGTCGGCGCCGGGCCGGCCGGCATGGCCGCCGCCCAGCAGCTGCGCCGCATGGGCCACACCGTCACGCTCTTCGAGCGCGACGAGTCGGCCGGCGGCCTGATGCGCTTCGGCGTCCCGGACTTCAAGATCGAGAAGCACGTCGTCGAGCGCCGCGTCCAGCAGCTCGTCGACGAGGGCGTCGAGCTGCGCTGCGGCGTCGACGTCGGCACCGACGTCACGGTCGAAGAGCTGCGCGCCGACTTCGACGCGGTCGTCATGGCCATCGGCTCGCGGATCCCGCGCGACCTGCCCGTCGACGGGCGCGAGCTCGGCGGGGTGCA
>JAURVW010000714.1 GCA_030655275.1 Solirubrobacteraceae bacterium | reverse complement strand
CTGGGGCTCGGCGTAGGTGATGCCGCCCTGGCGCAGGATCTCCTTGACGTTGTCGGCGGCCTTCGAGCCGCCGTTGGCGCCGACCGGGATGTCGGGCGCGAGCGATTTCGGCCGGCCGCGGCCGAAGAAGAAGCGCATGCGGCGCGCCGAAGTCGCGGCGCAGACGAGGCCGGCGGCGATCATCGCGAGGCCCGCGACCAGCGGGCCGGCAACGAGGCGCAGCGCGCTTTCCTGCATCGCGGAGCGGGCCCAGAAGAGGGCGGTCACGCCGCCGATCAGCAGCACCGCGGCGCACAGCCAGAGCAGGCGGTTCTGCAGCTGGTACGGATTCGGTAGCTCGAGAAGTTTGGACTCCGAGCTGTCGTCGTATGCCATCGAGCCCCCTGCGCTTTCTGGTTTGTGACGCGCAGTTTAGTGGCGGCGCCCCGCCGTTTCACGCGCTCGGCGGCAGCGCGAGCGCGAACAGTGCGTTGCGGTGGTGGATGCCGAGCCGCTCGAAGGCGCGATTGCGGTAGGTCTTGGCGGTCGCAGCCGAGAGGCCGAGGTCGGCGGCTATGCCTTCGAAGCTCATGCCGCGCAAGAGGCGTTCGCAGACCTCGAGTTCGCGTTGCGTCAGCTGCGGGCAGTGCTGCTGCAGGCGTTGCGCGGGCGTCAGGTGCGCGCTGCCGAGTTCGATGTGGCGTTGCACGACGGCGAGCAATGCGCCGGCGAAGTCGAGCACGGTGTCGAGTTCGGCGGGCGCGAAGCGCGCTTGCGCGCGGTGGCGGTAGAGGTTCACGGCGAGCAATGCGCCGCGGTCGCGGCCCTCGTGTTCGGCACTGACGATCGAGAGCCGCTCGCTCAGCGAATGCGCCGTGTAGATGCGCTCGCGGTGCGCGCGGCCGAAGTCTTCGGCGACGCAGTGCGTCATCACGGTGCGGGCGTCGCCTCGGCCGGCCTGCGCGCAGGCGTCGGCGAAGTGGGTGTCGTCGCGATAGACGCCGCTGCGGTAGATGTGCCAGCAGTCGAGCGCGATGTCGGGCACGGCGTGGCTCGCTTGCGCGCAGAGCTGTGGGGGTTGGTCGTCGAAGACCCGGTAGATCGTCCACCACGCGACCGGCAGCGCGCGGTTCACCTCGGC
>JAURVW010000706.1 GCA_030655275.1 Solirubrobacteraceae bacterium | reverse complement strand
GTGGGGGCGTCGGCGTCGCCACCGAAGAGCTGCGGCGCCGGGCGCGCATCGGGACCGGTCTGCACGAAGCGCGCGTCGGCGACGGCGCCGGTGCGCAGCGCCGCGGTCGCGAAGTCGGCGAGGAAGTTCGGGGCGGGTGGTTTGTCCGGCCCCGTCGATCCGGGGAAGGCGATGGAACCAACGGCAGGAGTCGCCCCGCGACCTGAAGCCGACTCGCGGGCGCTGGCAGGGGCGCCCGCGGCGATGCTGCCAGCGCCCCCACCGCGACCGGCCCCAGCCCTGACGCCGCCGGCGCCGGCGCCGGCGTCGAACCCAAGCCCGCGCCACTCGGCGTGCACCGCGCCGATGTCGGGCAGTTCCAGCGAGACGTTCTGCGCCGCGGCATTCGTCGCGCACGCGAGCAGGATCTCGCGACCCGTGAGCTTCGGCGACACCTTCGACACCCGCACCACGCGGTCGCCCTGCACCGAGAGCGCCTCACCCTTGAACAGCTCGTCGGCCGACGAGAACCCGGCGATCACGTCGGCCCGCTCGGTCACGAGCGCCGCGATGAGATCGCGCAGCATGGTCGTCTTGCCCGTGCCCGGCGGACCGTTGACCGCCAGGATGCTCTGCTCGGGAGCGAACTTGGCGGTGCCGAGCAGGCTCGGCGCGGCCGTCGAGGTCGTCTGCATCGCGAGGTTGACGGCGAGCTGCTGTCCGAGCGCGAGGTCGTGTGACGGATCCGCCGGCCAGCGACCGCTCGGCAACTTCGAGGGGTCGAGCTGCTCGCGCACCAGGTCGAGGCGTTCGTCGACGTCGATGCGGTCGCCGCCCTCCTGCTCCGCAATGCTCGTCGCGCCGAGGTAGCGCTTCAGCGCAGCACCCGGCTCACCGTCCTGGAGACGCCACTCGATGCGCTCGAGGTCTTCGACGGCGAAGGAGTTCAGCAGCGTGTCGCCGGTGCCCAGTGGCACGCGCTTGCTCTCCGGCCAGGTGGTCGATCGCACGACCGGGCGGATCACCAGTTGCTCGTCGAGTTCGAGGATCGCCTTCGCCGCGCCGAACAGTCGCAGCAGGTGGTCCCAGGTGATCGGGGCCAGCGCGATGCCGTCGTCGTCGATCGCGTCGATGTAGCGAGGATCGTCGAAGTCGGAGTCCGCTCCCGGCTCCTTCACGTCGGCTTCAGTGTCGCTGTCGGGGTCGACACCGCCGGCGTTCGCGGCTGATGCGTCGTCGCCGTCGAGCGCGGCGTCCGCGGCGGTCGCCGCCGAGACCGCACCATGATCGTCCGGCGGGCCGTCGTCGAGGAGACTGAGCGCACGCACCGGCGCCTGTTGCGTCGCCGCGGCGGCGGCAGCGACCACCGACAGCGGCTCGATCGGCTTCGGAGGTTCGGCGGAATCGATGACGATCTTCTCGAAGGCCCCGCGAAGCTCGCTGAGGGCGTCGTCGAAGCCGTGCAGCCACTTGGGGTCGTCGATGCCGAGGCGGAGGGTCTGGGCGATCGACCAGGCCGCGCTCGAGACTTGCAGCGAGTCCATGACCGGGCGGCCGTCGGTGGTGACGGTCATCGCGAGCAGAGGCGCGGGCGCGCGCGTGGGAGGCCGTCGCTCGCGGCCGGACGTGTCGGGCGGGAACTGCGCCTCGACCCGTTCGTAGCCGTCGCCGATGTCGAACTGACCGATGTGCAGCGTGTGGCGCCACTCGACGTTGTCGTTGCTGAGCGGGGCACCGCAGGCCGGATGGCCGTGCTCCCAGGGCAGGGGTTCGCGCGGGCCGATGTCGACGGCGAACTTGCGAGCGTTGCGCGGCCGACGGCCGGGGCGATCGGGCGGGTCGAGGGTCTTGGTCTCGAACCGCTCCAGGGCGATCCAGCTGCGCAGGATGGAGGCGCGAAGGGCGGCGCTGGGATCGGTCTTCGCTGGCGCCATCGGTGGTCGGCGGGACGTTATCGAGGACCCGCGACGACGCTCGCGCCAGGCACGCCACCGCATCTCCCAAACTCCGGCCGTCTTCATGGCCTGGCCCCGCGCAACCGCGCCGAGCAGGAGCCAAGCGCATGGAGTCGATGGTTGCGCGGGACGGCCACTCGGCAAGCATGGGCGGCGAGGTGTCACAGAACTGCGCCGAACT
>JAURVW010000703.1 GCA_030655275.1 Solirubrobacteraceae bacterium | reverse complement strand
CTGGGGGTGATCGGCGACGGCATCATTCCAGTGGACAAGCGGCTTTCAGGGGGCCACTGTGTCGGTGTAGCCAGCATCGAGTCCTGGAGGCGGCGGCTGACGGGGCAATCATGATAGCTGGCAACAACGTTGGACACGGGGGGATGAGAAGCGCTTGCTCGTGGTGCTGGGTTGGCGGACTGCGGGCGGCGCTGTTGACCAGAGGGTTGGACCGACGGTCTCCGTGGTAGGGCGACGGGGAGTTGATCCGGAGGTGGAGCACTCGTTCGTTGGGGGACTTCAGCTCTGGGTTGCAGGACAGGTGTCGTGGGGCTGAGGGCAGAGTAAACAGCAGCAGCTGGCTGGCGTTCTGGAGACGATTCAGCGATCGCATGCAATCGGGGCGTAGAGACTGAGAGTTGCGAATAGCTCGACGTGTTAGGCTGATCGGGTACAGGCGACGGCATCTTGAGCGAGGTGAAGTTGACGGGGAGCATCGAGAGTGACTTCCGCGGTTCTTGCTGCATCGCAGCGTCTTGGCCGAAGTCAAGGAGGGTACGGTCCGAGTTCCGCGAAGGCATCTTTGACTGAGGGACAAACGGGACCGAGAATGGTACCGGGAGTGGATCTCGGGGACGGTCGTGGAAGAAGTGGGGGCGGCCTCCGGTTTGCAGAGGTGTTCCTGCTGGCACAAGGTGGTAATTGGAAACCAGATGAGGAGAGGCATTCCTGGCACGTGGCGGAGGGATCATCGGTGGCTGGGCTGGCGCTCGGTTACTCTCGCTCGTGGCAAGGCAACGGCTATCAGCGGGGATGGGTTGTGGGACATTTGATGGCCACACTAGCAAGGGGTCTTCCTTTGACTGCTGAGGCGGGCAACTGCTGGGGCGGTTTCTCGGGCTAATTTGGACAGGATTTTGTGGAGAGACAGCTTGGGAGGACTGAGCGGGCTCCAGGGTCGTAGGCTCTGTTGCTGCCGTTGAATTTGTCTTCATGAGGGAGAGGACTGAGTTGAAGGCGCGCCGCATCACGGAGAGTCGCGGCTGCCTCTCGGGGGTAAGGGGCCGACCTGTGCTGGCTCGTGGGGTCGATGCGTCGTTCGAATGCGTTGGTGCTGACTTCCAGGGCGGAGTAGCTTCTCGTG
>JAURVW010000702.1 GCA_030655275.1 Solirubrobacteraceae bacterium | reverse complement strand
GACGAGTTCGAGGTCGACTACCAGCCCATCGTCGACCTCGCCTCCGGCCGCACCGTCGGCGTCGAGGCGCTCGCCCGTTGGACCCATCCCCAGCGCGGCCGGCTCGCGCCCGTCTCGTTCGTCGACCTCGCCGAGCAGACGGGCCTCATCCGCCCGCTCGGGGAGCTCGTGCTGCGCCAGTCCTGCCGCGACATCGCCGCGCTGCTCGAGCGCAACGCCGATGCGCTCGACTACGTGAGCGTGAACATCTCCCCGAGACAGCTCGAGGATCCCGACATCTCGCGCGTGGTGGTCTCCGCGCTCGAGGACGCGAACCTCTCACCCGAGTTCCTGATGCTGGAGCTCACGGAGCGCAGCATCGCGACCGATCCCGAGCGCCTCGTCGAGCGGCTGGTGGAGCTGCGGACGCTCGGCATCAAGATCGCACTCGACGACTTCGGCGCCGGTTACTCCTTCATGTCGTTCCTGGAGGACTACCCGCTCGACGCCCTCAAGATCGACCGCTCGCTGGCCAAGAGCATCGCCGAACGCCCCGATGCCGCCCTCCTCATCAAGGGCATCGTGGAGATCTCCACCTCCTCCGGGATGAAGGTGATCGTCGAAGGCGTGGAGACCGTCGCCCAGCGCGACAAGGCCGCCGAACTCGGCATCGAGCTCGGCCAGGGCTACCTCTTCTCCAGGCCCAAGCGCCTGCCGCTGCTGAACCTCGGCTGAGCCGCCGCACCGGCCGGGCCGAGCTCGGTCACAGGCCCTTCACAGCAGCGTCACCGCGCCTTCACGAGTGAGGCTCCCAGGCGCGCCAGGATCCGGCGCGATGTTCCGATCCACCCTTGCCGCCGGCCTGCTCGCCGCGGCCGCGAGCGCCCCCGCCGCCCTGGCCGCGCCGCTCGCCTCCCCCACCGAAGCCGGTCGCTTCTCCCTCGACCGCTCGCTCGTCCTCGCCGCTCCGACGCTCACCGACGCGAGCCCCATCATCGCCGGCGGAGGGATCCGCGAAGGCGGCTTCTCCGCGCTGCAGGTCGTGCCCGGCACCGGCAACCGCCGGTTCGTGACGATCACCGACCGCGGCCCGAACGGTCAGCCGACCGCCGCCACCGACGGCCGCACCTTCCCGACGCCGAGCTTCGCGCCGACGATCATGGAGCTGCAGGCCGACGACGACGGTCGCCTCTCGGTCCTGCGCCGCCTGCAGATCCGCGTCCCCGGCGTCGACCCGCTCCGCGGCACCGGCCCGGGCCAGGTCCCCGGCGACCCGCAGCTGATCACCGGCTTCCGCAA
Source organism: Solirubrobacteraceae bacterium (assembly GCA_030655275.1). Lineage (GTDB taxonomy): Bacteria > Actinomycetota > Thermoleophilia > Solirubrobacterales > Solirubrobacteraceae > JAGIBJ01. The sequence continues at coordinate 1,431 of JAURVW010000702.1, read as the reverse complement.
CATCGTCGCCCCGAAGGTCGACGACCGCATCTGGCTGATGGGCACCGACACCACGCTCACCGAGCAGCTGGCGACCGACCCGTACGGCCTCGACACCGAGGGCGTCGCCGTCGACCCGCGCGACGGCTCCTACTGGGTCTCCGACGAGTACCGCCCGTCGATCTCGCGGCTCTCGCGTGACGGCGTGATGCGCCAGCGCATCGTCCCGGCCGACGCCGGCGCCTACGACACCGACCCGACCGCCGCGAACGTGCCGCTCTCCAGCTACTACGGCGGCGCGAGCCAGCCGTCGCTGCAGGAGCTGCTCCCGCACGAGTTCAACGCCCGCAAGCTCAACCGCGGTATGGAGGGCCTGGCCATCTCGGCCGACGGCACCAAGCTCTACGGGATCATGCAGAACCCGCTCGACACGCGCGGCACCGACGAGTACCTCACCGCGGGCTACGGCTACGGCGAGGCGACGCCGAGCACGAAGCGCTGCCCCGGCGTGACGGGCGTGACCGATGCCGGCGCCGCCTCGAACTCCCAGAACTTCTACCGCGGCGTGCGCGTCGTGGAGTTCGACATCACCGAGGCGTCGAGCCCGCAGCTCGTCGGCGAGTACGTGTACCGCCTCGAGAGCATCTCGACCACGAGTGCCAGCGCGCAGGGCAAGCTCCGCATCTCCGACCTCGCGTGGACCGGCAAGGGCAAGCTGCTCGTCGCCGAGCACGACGACGACGCGGCCGGCCACGGCAACCGCAAGGTCTTCGAGATCGACCTCGCCGGGGCGACCAACATCCACACCGCCGCGGCGTTCGACACGTACGCTGAGCGCCAGGCGTCGACCACGTTCGCCGGCAAGACGCAGCCGCTCGGCTGCTTCCTCGACAACGCGACCGACGCCGAGCTCACCGCCGCCGGCGTCACGCCGGTCGGCAAGGGCTCCTACCTCGACCTCGCTCCGGCGGGCGTCGACTTCGGCTTCAACAAGGTCGAGGGCGTCGCGAAGCTCGAGGGCGTCGACGGCGTCGCGATCGTCAACGACAACGACTTCGCGCTCGACCAGAACGCCGCGACGAACGTGATCAGCGAGGCCGGCAACTCGGCCAGCGAGCTGCGCATCTACGCGACGAAGCCTGCTCAGGTCACCGCCCCGAGCATCTCGGGCACCCCGACGGCCGGTCGCACGCTCACGTGTGCGCCGGGCTCGATCAACGGCACCGGCACGGTCGGCAACACGTTCACGTGGCTGCGCGGCGCGACGCCCGTCGACGGCGCCGACACCGCCCGCTACGTGCTCTCCACGGAGGACGTCGGCCAGGCGCTCACCTGCCGCGTCGTCTCGACCCGCACCTTCGGCGCGGTGAAGGCCACGGCCGCGCCTCGCAGCTCGGTCGCGACGGCGACGGTCGCCGACTTCGAGAAGGGCGCGACCGGCGCCACCGGCGC
>JAURVW010000684.1 GCA_030655275.1 Solirubrobacteraceae bacterium | reverse complement strand
TGTACCTGCAGACGGCGGCGCGCGGCATCGGCGTGATCAACGGGCTGGAAGCGAGCTTCCATCCGTTCATGGGCTTCCCGTCGTTCAAGGAAGTCGCGCACCTGCCGCTCGCCGAACGCGCGGCAGCGATGCGCGAGCCGGCCCGCAAGGCGCGGGTGCTGGCCGAGAAATCGGAATCGATGGCCGGCGACGGCACCGCGATCCCGCCGTTGGTCGACATCCTGCTCGAGCGCATCGAAATGATCAGCGGCCGCATGTTCCCGTTGGGTGCGAACCTGAACTACGAGCCGACCGTGATGGAGAGCTTCTTCGTGCGCGCGAAGCAAAAGGGCACAACCGCACTCGAAGCGATCTACGACCACTTGGCGCAAGGCGACGGCGCGAACCTCATCTACTTCCCGATCTTCAACTACAACGACGGCTCGCTCTCCGCGGTGCGCAGCATGCTGGAGCATCCACGCGCGCTGATGGGTCTGAGCGACGCCGGCGCGCACGTCGGCACCGTCTGCGACGCGAGCTTCACGACCTTCATGCTGACGCACTGGGTGCGCGACCGCGCCGAGGGCAAGCTGCCGCTGCAGACCGTCGTCGAGATGATGACGAGCCGCAACGCGCGCTACCTCGGCCTGAAGGACCGCGGCGAGATCGTCGTCGGCAAACGCGCCGACCTGAACGTGATCGACCCGCAGCGCCTCGGCATGGGCGCGCCGCTCCTGGTGCACGACCTGCCGGCCGGCGGCAAGCGCTTCCTGCAGAAGGGCGAGGGCTACGTCGGCACCTGGGTCGCGGGGGAGCGTGTCCAGCACGACGGTGAGGTCACCGCGGCGCGGCCGGGGCGGCTGGTGCGCAGCGGCCGTTAATCAGTTCAGGCGCCGACCGCCCCACACCGCGAAGGCGACGATCGCGAGCGCGATCAAGGTCGGCGGCCAGAGACCGAAGCGCGAGGCCCACCACGCGAACGGCGTGAGCCCCGTGCGGCCCTGCACTTCGGCGTCGAGCACGCCTTGCGTGAAGCGCGGCAGGCTCGCGGTGACGCGGCCGGTGTGGTCGATCACGGCGGTCGTGCCGGTGTTGGTCGCGCGCAGCATCGGGCGCTGGAACTCGAGCGCTCGCATGCGCGAGATGTCGAGGTGCTGGGAGATGGCGATCGTGTCGCCGAACCAGCCGATGTTGGTGATGTTCGCGAACATCGTCGGTGCG
>JAURVW010000680.1 GCA_030655275.1 Solirubrobacteraceae bacterium | reverse complement strand
GATCTTCTCGCCGTCGTTCGCGCCGACCTGGAAATCGACCGTCGCCGCCGCGGACAGCAGCGAGATGCCGTTGAACTTGGCCGACGAGCCGATGCGCTCGATCTCGGAGGCGAGCTGGTTGACCTCGGACTGGATGGCCGTCTGGTCGGCGCTCGCGAGCGAACCGTTCTGGTACTGCACCGCGAGCTCACGGACGCGCTGCAGCATGGAGTGGACCTCACCGAGGTTCGCTTCAGCCGTCTGCACCATCGAGGTGGCATCGCCGATGTTGGTCGTCGCCTGGGCGAGACCGCGGACCTGACCGCGCATACGCTCGGAGATCGAGAGGCCGGCCGTATCGTCAGCAGCGCTGTTGATGCGGAAGCCGGAGCTGAGGCGCTCCATCGACTTCGAGACGGCGCTCGAGGTCTTGTTGAGGTTGTTGTAGCCCTGGAGGGCGTCAACGTTGGTGTTGATGCGAAGGGACATCGCTTGACTCCTTGTCAAGAATTGATGGGTATCCCCCGGCCACAGCCTTGTGACCGGTTATGCCACGGATATCGGCGCGTCGGTCCTTCCACTTGAGTGCTGGTCCAGCCAGCCTGGACGCCGTTGCGCGTGCACGCCAACGAAGGGCCACGGCGGTACCGAACCCATGAGCTCAGCCCCCACCAAGAGAGGCAAATTTCAAACGGACCGTGGTCCACTGGGCTGAGAGCCCAGTGGACCACGGTCCGTTTGCGATGTGGAGGGCGCGAGCGCTCCGCGGGTCGTTGGCGTGTGAGCGAAATCCCCCCACAGGCCGACGAGCTAGCGCAAGAGCGAGAGCACGCTCTGCGGGGCCTGGTTGGCCTGCGCGAGCATGGCCGTCCCGGCCTGGGCCAGGATCTGGTTCTTCGTGAGCGTGACCATCTCGGAGGCCATGTCCACGTCGCGGATACGCGACTCGGCCGACACGAGGTTCTCGTGGTAGCTCTTCGTCGCGTTGCTCGCGTACTCGAGGCGGTTCTGCACCGCACCGAACTGCGCACGCGTGTCGGAGACCGCGTTGATCGCCGAGTCGATCTCGGCGAGATCGGTACCCGCGCCGAGCGACGCGTAGAGCGTGCCGATCGACGA
>JAURVW010000679.1 GCA_030655275.1 Solirubrobacteraceae bacterium | reverse complement strand
ACCGTGGGCAACCGCTTCCTCGCTAGCACGCGAATCTTGTCTCTCGAGCTCTCTCGGACAGAACTGTTGGGGACGATTTTCTGTCATACGCTCGGCAGCTCAAGCAGGTGCATACGCATCGTCCCTGTGTGTTACTTGTCGAATATTGTCGTTTCACATCGCCCTGACAAGTCTCCTCCAGTCATCTTTGTTGTTTGACCTGTAGTCGCGAAAGTGAGCCTCATGTAGAATGTGTTTGCCGTTTTCGATCGCGTTAGAACGATTGATCGTTGTTTGATTTGAATCTATAGGCTTTCTCCCCCCCCCTGCTCCTCTGTGATGCAAATCGTTAAGATTTTCCGAATACGATGTCCCACTTGCCGCCACCAACCACTGCCGCCCAGTGCCCGAGTCGGGTATGGAGCCTTGCGCTAACATACGCCTGCCACCAACCATCCATGAGATCCTGGATGATGGACTTTCGAAGACTTTCAAACGCCCTTAGGGACGCCGTCCATGACATCCTGTATGATAATCATGCCGCCGCAACTCGAGACGAGGCTGATATGCTTCTCCTTGATACGTCGACAATACTCATGATAGTGTATGGGCCAAGGGAATGCCGAGCCCAGTTCCGGAGGGTCACGGTAACGCCTTCCAGTCAACACTCGTTGACTGTTGCCGGATCACGACCTCAAACAGTGAGTCGTCTAATGAAGGCGTTCGTAGCCGCCGTACCATGGCTGAAACCTTGGCAATTTCTGACAGGGGCACGGTGGCTGACCACCCTCAACCTCGGCAGTCCTTTCATCCGTGAACTCGGCGATGACTTCCTTTCCGGATCAACAGTGAAAAATATCAGGCTCCCCAAAAAACTGAAAGCCGTGGGCAACCGCTTTCTGGCCAACACACAAGTTGTTTTCCTCGACCTCGCTGGAACATCCCTGGTACGCGTCGGCGATGACTTTTTGGCTTCCACTCCCATCCGTAAAGTATCGCTTCCGGGAAGCTTCGCGGTATTCGGGCGACGATTTCTCGCTGACTGCCCCAACTTCACGACACTGAACCTGGCCGAGACTGCAGTCCAATCTGTCCCCGACCTCGAGTAC
>JAURVW010000678.1 GCA_030655275.1 Solirubrobacteraceae bacterium | reverse complement strand
TTGGCCGTAGACCTCCCAGCGACGTACGAGCGTGGTGACGAAGCGCGTGCGCAACCAGTCCGGCGCGTCCTCGCCCAGGTCGGCCATCAGCCGCAGATGGCCGCCGTGCTGCGACTCCGCGAACATCGGCACGCTGCGATGCCGTTCGTGCGCCGTGGCCCAGTCGCCGCGCAGCTCGGCGGCCGAGGCCTCCTCGATCGCGGCATGGTGGTCGAACGTCAGCTGGCTGGTGACCGAGCGGAACGGACGGGTGGACGGGGACCTGGGCGACTTCCGAGACCGAGACATGCGAGCAGCCTGCGCCGCTCAGATCCCCTGCGGTAGTGGGGATGTGCGATCTGTGGATAACTGATCGGCCAACTCGATCATTCTGCGACGATCGGCACGCCACCGGTTGGCGGCAGCGACATCGGCACGCCACCGACAGCGTCGACCGCCGCCCGCAACCTCTCACCGCGATCGACCATCCAGTCGATCGTGTTCTGCCACGACGACTGGTCGCCGATCGAGCGGCCGTCCTCGTTGCGGACCTCGATCCGACAGGCTTGGGCGTGAGGTAGCTCATCGAAGTGCACCGTGTCGACGTCGCCGAAAGCCCCCTGGATCTCGTCACGATGCTGATCGAGCAGTCGCAGTCGATGCAGGTTCACGTCGGCATCGCGGTGTCCGAGGTAGAGCTCGACGCGAGCACCGAAGGTAGCCCACGACGTGCTCCAGGCATTCCCTCCACCACCGGCCGACATCGACCACCAATTGGCGGCGGGCGGTGAGGCTCGCGTCCAACCTCGCTCCTTAGCCAGTGGCTCGAAGAGGGTCCAGAACTGCCGGTAGAGCAGTCGCGTTCCGGTCAGCTCGGGAACTGCCGCGTCGTCGGCTTCCTGAGACGCCTCTTCCGCCTCCTCGACCGTTGCTCGACTGACGTCGACCCCGAGGACGTCACCCATGCTCACCAGGTCATGAGCGCGCATCATCAGGAGTCGTTGGCCACTGACCTCCAACAGCTCGGAGACCAGCTCGGGCCGCGCGCGCATCGACTCGGTGCC
>JAURVW010000670.1 GCA_030655275.1 Solirubrobacteraceae bacterium | reverse complement strand
TCGTCGATCTTGAGCTTGTCGATGCCGAGGACGCCGAAGACGACGATGACGCCGCCGATGAAGCCGATCGGCACGGCGGCCCAGACCTCGATGAAGCCGGACGGGGCGGTCACGGAGACCAGGCCGGCGATCGCGCCGTTGCCGATCATGCCGACGTCGAGCGTCTTCAGGACCGCGAGGACGGTGATGGCGGCGCCGAGGACGCCGGCCGCAGCGGCCAGGTTGGTCACGACGGCGACCTCGCCGAAGAGACCCGCGTCGCCCGCGTTGGTCGTCGAGCCGGCGTTGAAGCCGAACCAACCGACCCACAGGATCACGACCGCGAGGCCGAAGAGCGGCATGTTGTGGCCGGGGATCGCCCGCGGCTTGCCGTCCGGACCGAACTTGCCACGACGCGGCCCGAGGACGAGCACGGCGGCGAGCGCGGCGACGGCGCCACAGAGGTGGACCACCGAGGAACCGGCGAAGTCCTGGATCCCGTTGCCACCCGGCATCAGGTTGCCGGCGAAGAGCATGTGCGCCACGACCGGGTAGATGAACGCGATGAACACGACCGCGAAGATCGGGTAGGCCACGAACTTGATGCGCTCGAGCGTGGAGCCCCAGACGATCGCGAGGGAGACCGCCGCGAAGGCGAACTGGAAGATGAAGAACACGTAGGAGTACTGCGTGACCTCACCCGCGATGAGCGACGTCTCCGAGATCGTCTGCCCCGTCGAGAAGAAGAAGCCGGAGTCACCGAGGAAGGTGCCACCGCCGCCGAAGGCGACGCCGAATCCGACGGCCCACCAGACGACCGCGGCGATCGAGAAGTTCACGAGGATCTTCGCGACGATCGTGCCGACGTTCTTGCCGCGGGCGAAGCCGACCTCGAGGAAGAGGAAGCCGAGCTGCATGAGGATGACGAGGATGGCCGCGACCATGACCCAGACGCTCGTGAGGTCGCCGGCGGTGGCGGCGAGGCCGTCGCTGACGCCCTGGAGGGTCGGCGGGGCTTCGTCCTGGGCCAGCGCGGCGGCTGGCATGAGCAAGGAGGCTGCGACCGCACTGACGGTCGCACCTCGCAGGGATAGAGACTTCACAATTCCTCCTGGATGGGGCTGCAGGAATGCAGGGGCGGGTCGACGACCCGCGTTGACCATGGTGCTGGCCGGGAAACGTCGCCTCCTTGTCCGTTTGGCCAAACATGTGCGGCGGCGGTCCTCCATCGGTGAGAGGGCGCCTGCCGGACGCGCCAGATGCCGGTGCGTCGACCTCTTCCCGACCCCGTCGGCGCCCCGCGCGCGTGGGCACGGAACCGCGCCCACGTTGCCCTTCCCGCGCGGGAGACTTTGCCGCCTGACCACTTGGACAAGGTCCGCTGCCACGGTTTGTCCATGTGGACAACACCCCGGTGGTCTGGCGCTGGATAGGTTTGCGGTCGGCCCGTGCCCGGGGCCGTCCGGCCTCGCCGCTCTCCCCGCACACCGGTGTAAATCGCGACCCAGGAAGGGAGCAACCCCATCATGCCCCACCTCCGCCAGCACAATGTGACCGCCGCTCAGTGGAGTTCGAACGGCAGCGCAATCGAGCCGTTCGACCTCACGTCCCCCAGCAGCCAGATCTTCGGCAGCAACGTCTTCAGCGTGGACGTCCAGCGTCAGCGTCTGCCCAAGGCGGTCTTCAAGGACCTCCAGGACAAGCTCGCCAAGGGAGAGGCCCTCGACCCGCCGCTCGCCGACTCCGTCGCGCTCGCGCTGAAGGAGTGGGCCCTCGAGAAGGGTGCCTCCCACTACACCCACTGGTTCCAGCCGCTCACCGGCTCCACGGCCGAGAAGCACGACTCGTTCTTCGGCCCCACCGGCTCCGGTGGCGCCGTCGCGGAGTTCTCCGGCAAGGAGCTCATCCAGGCCGAGCCGGACGCCTCCTCCTTCCCGAACGGCGGCATCCGCTCCACGTTCGAGGCCCGCGGATACACCGCCTGGGACCCGACGTCGCCGGCCTT
>JAURVW010000666.1 GCA_030655275.1 Solirubrobacteraceae bacterium | reverse complement strand
GTACTCGTCGTCGCCGAGGCCCGCAAGCGCGATGCGCAGCAGTTCGCGCACACCCACCCGCCGGGTGCGGCGCAGCAGGATCGGACCGACGAGCCACGGCCAGGCACCGGCCACGGCCGCCAGGTGCGCGGGCGACTTGCGCAGCCGGTCGCGGACGAACGATCCGAACACGTCGCCGTGCACGAGCACGCCGTCCATGTCGAAGACGGCAACGGGCATCGGCGCCGCCTCGGGGCCGGGCTCGGGTCGCGCGGGGGTCACGTCCGACGTACGGACGGAGACGCCACGCGGATCGCGCTCGGCCTGCCGGTCAGGGCGGATCGTTCGTCCTCAGACGGAACGCGCGTCCTCGCCGCCTGGGCCGGCGGTGTCGGCCTCCGGGTCCGGCGCAGGAGCGGAACCGACGTGCGCCTTGAGCGCCGCCAGGTCGCGCGCGATCTGCGCGAGGACGCGGTCCTGCGCGCGTTCGCCCTCCGAGATCTCCTCGATGTCGGCTTCGATGTCGGCAACGTCGCCGGAGATCTTGGTGACGGCCTGCGCGACGCGGTCGCGGAAGCCCTCCGCGAACTCCTTGTCGAACAGCGGCAGGATGCCGGCGACGAGGATCGCGCCGAGCACCACGCCCATCGCCTGGAGCGGGATCGCGAGCAGCATGGTCTCGTCGGTGTGTGGCAACCAGTCGCCGTAGCCGACCGTCGAGACCGTCGTGTTGGCCCAGTAGATCGCCTCGAGGAGATTCGGTGGCGTCTCCTGGTTGTTCTCAAGGACCGCGTAGGCGATGCCGCCGCCGAAGATCACGAGCGCCCAGAGGATGAACGCGAAGCGGATCACCGTGACCCGGAACAGGTGGCGGTGGATCACCGGCATCAGGTCGAGGATCCGCAGGAGCCAGAGCACCTGGATCGCCTCGACGTGCTCGTTCGCGAACGTGACCGGCGCGGTGACGGCGATGATCGCGATGTCGAGCAGGTTGCGTCGTGCCCAAGCCCAGTTGTCGGGAGCGAGCCTGAGCATCACAAGCATCTCCACGACGAAGAAGCCCCAGAACAGGAAGTAGGCGACGTCGGTGACCGTCTCCCAGCCGTCCGGAGCGTAGAAGTCGATCAGCAGGTACGGGATCACCAGGAGCGCGACGATCATCGCCGGGACTTCCCAGCGCCGCGCCTGGCGGGCTTGCGATTCCGTCATCCCGGGGACGACGTGGGTGCCGTGGACGTGGTACATCGCTGCCGAACCTATCGGGCGCGGCAGCGGCAAGGCGCCAACGGGCGGGCGCCACCCCCGGGAGCGCCCGGGGTCAATCGGCCGCCGGACCCAGCCGGCGGCCGCGG
>JAURVW010000781.1 GCA_030655275.1 Solirubrobacteraceae bacterium | reverse complement strand
AGTTTCCTATCAATATCGTTCCGTAGCACCACTCGCGTTCGTCACCGTGCAGCATGCCGGTTCGCAGGCTAACCCCGCCATTGCTGCAACTCGAACAGGGTACGTTATCGCTTATGATAACAATGACCCACCGACAGACGTCAATGGACGCTTTTACAATGCTAACGGCAGTCCAGCAACGACCGAATACCAGTTTAACTACACGGCTTTAAATACTCAACGTTTTGCGGCACTCGCGACGTTGAAGAGCGGAGTGGCCATTGTTGTCTATGAAGACTTCTCGGTCGATGGTGGCGGGGATATTCGTGCTGATAGGTATTTTTCGAACGGCTCAATTGTTTCTTCTACTACCCAGATCGTGGCCGGCGACTTCGAAGTTCAGCGGCGGCCCGATGTCACAGCGCTAGCCGATGGGGGTTACGTCGCCTCTTGGACTGTCAATTATTCTGCTACCGACTTTGACATCAAGCTTCGGGTCTTTAATTCCGATACGACCCCTCGATCTAACGTAGTTATCGTCGATAATAGTTCTACACTCGACACTAACAATTCCATTGTCGCCGGGCTTTCAGGCGGAGGATTTGTTGTGGCTTGGAGACAGCAAGCTATAGGGGGCGGCGATGACTCTCTCTATTTCCAGCGTTACACGTCTTCCGGAATGGCGCTCGGCAGCCGCGTTTTGGTTGACGGATCTGGTGTATACAATGAAGACATCCAGGTTGCCGGATTGGCGGACGGTGGGTTCGCTGTTGCCTACTCAGAAAGTGGAAATGGAGTTGATATCGGGTTCCAGATATTTAACTCAGACGGTTCTGCTCGCTCAAACAATATGCGATTGAACCAGACCCCAGCTGGAGCCCAAAACAATCCGTCAATCACGACACTGTCGAACGGTTACATTATGGTGGCCTGGACATCTGATCTTCAGTATCAAGACTTCCAGGTTTTTACTCCGCAGGGTGCAAGAGTCGGTAGCGAGTCTCGACTTTTTGTCGAAGCCAAGGAGGGTGAAGTTGCTGGACTTGGCACGAGCGGCCGATTTGCAACAGTGATTTCCAGCTACATCGTAGATCCAGCAGGCGATGTATCCATCCAAAT
>JAURVW010000650.1 GCA_030655275.1 Solirubrobacteraceae bacterium | reverse complement strand
TTCGGCGAAGGGCTCCTTCGGTGCCTCGCGTACGCGCACCTTCACGCTCTCGTCCGGCGCCCAGCGACTGGCGGTCCGAGGGTCGCGTGCCGGGCTCGGTCTCTCGCGTGGCACCTGGACGGTGACCGTCTCCGGCCCGTCCGGCCAGGGCTCGGTCACGCTCAGCGTCCGCTGAGCGCGCCGCGCTCGCCAGCCGTCAAGAGCGCGGCGCGGGTTCTCGACGCCTGGGCATCGAGAACCTGCGCAGGCCGATGAGCCGTTCGGGGTGGTGCGCAGGTTGTCGACGCCTGGGCATCGAGAACCTGCACAGGCCGCGCGGGCCGCGCAGTTCGCGCAGGCCGCACAGTTTGCGCGCCGTTCGCGGCGTCAGGCCGCCGTCGCCCGTAGCTCGGTCACGGAGTCCGCGAGCTCGGCGATGGAGCAGGGCTTCGGGATGATCCGGCCGTCGCCGAGCGCCTCGGCGGCGCGGACCTGGTCGTCGGTCATGAAGCCCGAGGAGAGCACGACCGGGAGGTCGGGGCGCAGTTCGAGGATGCCGCTGATGAGTCCCAGACCATCGAGGCCCGGCATCGAGAGGTCGGTCACGAGGGCATCGAACCGGCCGGGCGCGGCGCGAAAGGCATCGAGCGCTTCGACGGGATCGGTGAAGACGACGGTGGTGCAGCCCGACGAGGCCATGAGGCGCGGGGCGATCCGTGTCAGGGCGAGTTCGTCGTCCACGAAGAGGACGCGCGGTCGGCCCGCCGTGCTGGCCGCATCCGGATCGGACGCGGCGACCGGCTCGGCGGGAAGGTCGGATGGAGCAGGCCCGGCGGGCAGCGAAACCACGAACGTCGTGCCGGTGCCGACGACCGAGTCGACCGTGATCACGCCACCATGCCCCGCGACGATCGTCTGGGCGGCGGCGAGCCCGAGCCCGGTGCCCTCGCCCGCCGGCTTCGTCGTGAAGAACGGATCGAAGACGCGAGGGAGGACGTCGCCGGGAATCCCATCCCCGTCGTCGCGAACGGTGACGCGCAGGATGTCCCCGGGCTTCATGCCGGCCGGGCGCGAGCCACGGTCGCCCGCCCGCCGCAGCTCGACGGCGATGTCGATCGTGCCGGAGCCGCCGTCACCGATGGCGTGGCCCGCATTCGCGACGAGGTTCATGACCACCTGGTGGAGCTGGCTCGAGTCCCCGAGGGCCCTCGGCAGATCGGGGTCGCGCCGGCGACGGATGGTCACGCCCGCCGGGTGCGTCGGCCCGACCAGGGCGCAGGCCTCGTCGACGACGGCGTCCAGGTCGAACGGCGTGCGCTTCGGCGCCTCCTCGCGCGCGAAGGCGAGGAGGCGCTTCACGAGGTCGCCGGCGCGCCGGGCACCACGTGAGATCTCGTGGATGCTGTCGGCAGGCGATTCACCGGCGTCGAGCTCGGCCTCGGCGACCCACGCGTTCGAGACGATCGCGCTGATCACGTTGTTGAAGTCGTGCGCGAGCCCACCCGCGAGCGTGCCGATCGCCTCACGCTTCTGGCTGAGCAGATGCGCCTCGGCCTCGCGTCGCAGGTCGGTCACGTCGGTGGTGCCGCCGACGGCCTCGAGTCGTTCGCCGCTTGCGGTGGTGAGGGTGTGGACGTGCGCCTCCATCCAGCGGTATTCGCCGTCGTGGCGGCGCAGACGGAAGCTGAACGCCTGGACGGGCCCGTCGTCGAGGGTCGCGAGCGTCGTCGCCATCTTGACCTGGTCCTCGGGGTGCATGAGGTCCACGTAGCCGACACCGATGAGGTCCTCGGTCGTCCGGCCGGTGAACTCGCTCCAGCGGGGCGAGAAGTACGTCACGACGCCGGTCGTGTCGGCCACCCAGACCATCTGCGGCAGCGATTCGGCGAGCAGCCGGAAGTGCGACTCGCTCTCGCGCAGGCGGCCCTCGACCTCCCGGAGTCCGGTCTCGTCGTGCAGGTGCACGACGATGGTCTCGACCCGTCCGTCGGCCGCGGGCACCGGCGTGACGGTCGACCGCCCGAACACGGGCGCTTCGCCTCCGTCATGCGTGTCGAGGTACCGGCGCGGGCCTGGCTCCGCGCGAGCTGTCTGCAGGCGCTCGAGCCAAACCCCTCGACGATCGGGGCCCAGCGGACTCCCGCCGCAGACGTCGGCGAGGTGATGGCCGATGAAATCGCGTTCGTCGCACGGCTCGACGTTGGTCACCTCGGTGATCGCGCGGACGATCCCGGTGGGCTCGAGTACGAGCGTGATGCGCGACCCGTGGCCGAAGACGATGCCGGTCAGCGACGGGGTCGCACGCTCCGTCGGCGACGGGGCCGCGCGCTCGCCCGCCGGCGGAAAGGCCGGCGACGGCCGAGCGCCCGCGTCGGCCGGAGACCACAGAGCAGGGGAGATGGCGGTCGTGTGGCCGTCGCGCATGGCCCACCTTCGACCCACCACACTGGTTGGATGAGTTCGAAACGGGTCGGATTTGTGGGCCGGCGGGCGCCGCGCCGTCGATCGACCGTCGGTTCGACGACGCGCGAACGACCGGCTCGCTATTCTCTGCGGACCCGCCCTCTTAGCTCAGTGGTAGAGCACTTCCATGGTAAGGAAGGGGTCATCGGTTCAAATCCGATAGAGGGCTTGTCACGAAGGCCTCCGCTCCGGCGGGGGCCTTCGTCGTTCTGGGGCGCGCGGTGCGGGGAGATGGGAGGCGTTTCGACGTCTCGGGTCTCGCTTCCATCGGCCGTGAGCTGCCGACGAGCGCCCCGAATGGTCCCGCGTGGTGTCGCGAGAGCGGTTGCGCGCCAGGGCTCATGGTCGCCCGTCACAAACCCGCCGCTGCGACCAGGTATGAATGCCGTCTGTTGCGGCCCGGGCGAATCGGGGGATTGCCCAGGCCACGAAGCAGGGGTCGGCTTTGCAAGGAGCGCCGTCGCGACCGGGGGAGTGGCGCGTCGTTTTTTCGGTCGACCGCTTTGCGTCGGCGCTCCTCGCGATGCCCCTCCCGGCCGGTGACCGCGGGCCGTCGGACGGCCTTCGCTGGCCCGCGTTCGACCTTTCGCATGGCCCGACCGGGGCACCATCGGGCCCGCTGAGGTCGACCGTGCGACCTGGCGTAGTCAAAACAACCCGGCGACGCGCCGGAAGCCGAATGTTCGCGCGCCCGCTTGAGCGCTTTCGGAAGTGAGGCTCATCCGATCGCCAGGCCGTTGCGTAGTCCAAACCTGGCGTGAGCCGAGGCGCTCTCGCGCGTCGGCGCCCGGACGGCGAGCGGCGTCCGTCTCATCTGGCGCCATGTAGGTCGGCGGAAGTGATGTTCCGACGGTGCTTGGCGGAATGGAAGTTCCGAGGCGCGCGTCGTATGCAACCGTCGATTTGGAGCGCGCCAATCGGCGGTGGCGCGTGCGCCCACTGGTTGGCTGACCGGTTGACGTATGGCGGTACGTGATCGAACGGGACCGCGGTCTACGCTCCGCCCTGTTGTGGACGGATTTGCCCGAATTACGGGGTTGCGCTGCCGGTCGCGCGCTTGCAAAGTACGCCCCATGAACGAGTGGCTCACCCTGCTCGCCGGTCCCCTCGTCCCGATTGCCTACCTGCGGCACCGTTCGGCGGCCCGCGCGGTGCATGCAGACCTGCGCACGGTGATCGCCGCGCAGCCGATGACGCCTGTCACCGACGCGAGCGGCGTTCCCGTGCTCTCGCTCGCCCGCGCTCTGGAGCTCGACCCGTCCGAGTTGCCGCCGTCGATCGCCGAGCCCCGTCCGCCGCGCGGCTCGCACCAGGACAGCGCCTGGGAGGCCCGTGAACTCATCCGGCCTCTCGGCCTCGAACTCGTCGACGTCGTGCGCGTCGAGCCGCGCGCGTTCGCTCCCGGCGCCCTCGTCCGAGGCCGTACGGAGATGGTCGGGGTCCGCCACGGTCGCCAGGTGCACGTGATCCTCGACGACGCCACGAGCCTCATCACCGTCGCCGGAGACCTCCCCACGTTCTCGCTCCGGGCCTGCGCGTCCCGGTGGAACGATCTCGACGCCGCTCCGCGGGTCGTCGGCAACTGGCTCGGCCGGCTCGAGCCGAGCCGTCGCTGGGACGGCGTCCTCGTCGAGAGCGGCCCGCAGGGGCTACGCCTCCAGCGGGTCGACGGGTCGACCAGCTCCTGGATGCACGACCTCTGGCTCGCCGAGCAGCTCGCTGACGCCGCGGCCTGCCGCGTCGCCGCGCTCGCCTGACCGGCGTCACGCCGCGTCCGGCGTACGCACCGCCAGCCGGTCGGGCTCGCCCGGCCTGCGCCCTCATCACGGCCGGTCGCGGTAAGAACCCAGGCATGGGCCCTGACGGGACAACTCGTGCGGGCGCGCCAGTCCTGCGGCGCGATGGCGCCGAAACGATCCCCACGCAGGACCATTCGTCCAATCGGGGGACTTCACCGCTCGGCAGCCCGTAGGCATGGAACAAGCAAGGTCCGGCTGGGGAGTCCGAGGCTTCGAGGGAGTGGGGCCACGGCCTAGGCCATTCGGCCCATCACCCAC
>JAURVW010000645.1 GCA_030655275.1 Solirubrobacteraceae bacterium | reverse complement strand
CGGCCCGGTCGGCGTACTTGGCGGTGCCGGCCGTCGCCGCACTCGTGGCCGCGGCTGCGCTGCCGGCCGTCGCGGCCCGCGGCACCACGGACAGCGTCGACTCGAGGATCTGCGAGCCGGTGAGCGTGTCGGCGGCGAGGTCGCCGCCCTTCACCGACCGGTTCTTGATCTCGCCACTGCCGACGCTGTTCTTGCCGATCTGGATGCCACCGGCAACGGCACCGCCGGCGAGCGAGAGGAAGAGCGCGGCCGACGCGAGCAGCGTCGCAGGCGACGGAACGGAGGGGCGGCGGCGGGGCACGGAGAGGCGAGACTACCGCCGAGGCGCAAGGTTGCAAACTGGTCAGTTGGCCCCAGTTTCCGCAGGAGACGCAGCCTTCCGTGCCTCGCGGTGCCCTGAACGCGAGGCTGCCGGACCATCGGCCCGACGCCACTCTGTGACGATTCCGTTTGGCAAGAAAATCTAAGTCGGCTACACTCAGATCCATATGCAGGCCGATCGCTTCACACTCAAGGCACAGGAGGCCCTCACCCGGGCGGTGAGCCTCGCTGTGGAGAACAAGAACGCAGAGGTGTTCCCCGAGCACCTCCTCTCCGCGTTGCTCGAGCAGGAACACCCGCTCGTCGACGGCGTCCTCCGCAAGATCGACGTGGTCCCCACCATCGTCGCGGGCGAGGTCGCCAAGCAGATCGCGTCGCTGCCGACCCTCTCCGGCGACCAGGAGCCCACCACCTCGGGCGACACGCTCGCGGTGCTGCGCTCCGCCGACAAGAACGCTCGTGAGCTCGGCGACCAGTACGTCTCCACCGAGCATCTCCTCGTCGCGCTGGCCAGCCGCAAGGACAGGGCCGCCACGATCCTCACGAACGCCGGCGCCACACCGGACACGCTTCGCGTCGCGATCAACGAGATCCGCGGCGGCAAGCCCGTCACCGACCAGGCCCCCGAGGAGAAGCTCGAGGCGCTCGAGCGCTTCGGCGTCGACCTCACCGAGCGCGCCGAGAAGGGCGAGCTCGACCCGGTCATCGGTCGCGACGAGGAGATCCGTCGCGTGATCCAGGTGCTCTCGCGCCGCACGAAGAACAACCCCGTCCTGATCGGCGAGCCGGGCGTCGGCAAGACGGCCGTCGTCGAGGGCCTCGCCCAGCGGATCGTCTCCGGCGACGTGCCCGAGTCGCTGAAGGACCGTCGCGTGGTGTCGGTCGACATCGGCGGACTGCTCGCGGGCGCGAAGTACCGCGGTGAGTTCGAGGAGCGCCTCAAGAGCGTCCTGAACGAGGTCAAGCAGGCCGACGGCCAGATCGTGATGTTCATCGACGAACTCCACACGATCGTCGGTGCCGGCGCGGCCGAGGGCGCGGTCGACGCCGCCAACCTCCTCAAGCCGATGCTCGCCCGCGGCGAGCTGCGGGCCGTCGGTGCGACGACGCTCGACGAGTACCGCACGCACATCGAGAAGGACCCGGCCCTCGAGCGCCGCTTCCAGCCCGTGAAGGTCGGCGAGCCGTCGGTCGAGGACACGATCGCGATCCTCCGCGGACTCAAGGAGCGCTACGAGGTGCACCACGGCGTGCGCATCCAGGACAGCGCCCTCATCGCCGCCGCCACCCTCTCCGATCGCTACATCGCCGACCGCTTCCTGCCCGACAAGGCCATCGACCTGATCGACGAGTCGGCCTCCAAGCTGCGCATCGAGATCGACTCGATGCCGGAGGAGATCGACGAGGTCGCCCGCCGCGTGATGCAGCTCGAGATCGAGCGTGCGTCGCTCGTGCAGGAGTCCGACGACGCGTCGATCGACCGCCTCGCCACGCTCGACGCCGAGCTGGCCGAGGAGCGCGAGCACCTCACCGGGATGAAGGCGACGTGGCAGGCCGAGAAGGACCTGCTCCACGCCGTCTCCGAGAACAAGGAGGCTCTCGAGAACCTCCACCGCGAGGCTGAGCAGGCCGAGCGCAACGCCGATCTCCAGCGTGCCGCCGAGCTGCGGTACGGCCGCATCCCCGAGCTCGAGAAGCAGCTCGCGGCGGCCGAGGCGAAGGTCGTCGAGCAGACGGGCAGCCAGCGCTTCCTCAAGGAGGAGGTCGACGCCGACGACGTCGCCGAGATCGTCGGTCGCTGGACCGGCATCCCGGTCTCGCGGCTGCTCGAGGGCGAGGTGCAGAAGCTCGTCCACATGGAGGATCGTCTCCACGAGCGCGTAATCGGCCAGGAGGAGGCGGTTCGCGCCGTCTCCGATGCCCTGCGTCGCTCGCGGGCCGGTCTCCAGGACCCGGACCGCCCGATCGGCAACTTCCTGTTCCTCGGCCCCACCGGCGTCGGCAAGACGGAGCTGGCCCGTGCGCTGGCCGAGTTCATGTTCGACACGCAGGACGCGATGATCCGCATCGACATGTCGGAGTACATGGAGAAGCACTCCGTGAGCCGGCTCGTCGGCGCGCCTCCCGGCTACGTCGGGTACGACCAGGGCGGCCAGCTCACCGAGGCCGTGCGCCGTCGGCCCTACGCCGTCGTGCTGCTCGACGAGACCGAGAAGGCCCACCCGGACGTCTTCAACATCCTGCTCCAGCTCATGGACGACGGCCGCCTCACCGAT
>JAURVW010000621.1 GCA_030655275.1 Solirubrobacteraceae bacterium | reverse complement strand
GTACTTCAAGATCACCGACTACGCGGATCGCCTGCTCGATGACCTGAACCAGCTCGAGGGCTTCTGGCCGCACAAGGTGCTGCAGATGCAGCGCAACTGGATCGGCCGTTCCGTCGGCGCCGACGTCGACTTCGCGATCGAAGGCCGAGATGAGCCGGTGACGGTCTTCTCGACGCGCCCCGACACCCTGCACGGCGCCACGTTCTTCGTCGTCGCCCCGGATTCCGATCTGGCGAGCGAGCTGGTGGCGGATGCTCCGGCAGAGGTGCAGGAGCGGTTCCGCACGTACCTGGAACAGGTGCAGAAGGAGACCGACATCGATCGGCAGTCCACCGACCGCCCGAAGACGGGCGTGTTCCTGGAGCGCTTTGCGATCAACCCGGTCAACGGTGAGAAGCTGCCGGTCTGGGCTGCCGACTACGTGCTGGCCGACTACGGCCACGGCGCCGTCATGGCCGTGCCGGCGCACGACCAGCGCGACCTCGATTTCGCCCGCGCGTTCGATCTGCCCGTCAAGGTCGTCGTCGACACGACGGCTCCGATCACGGGTGCGATGCCCGTGATCGAAGTGGACGACGAGGGTGTTCCGATCGACACCGGAGAGATGCTCGACGAGCAGAATCCGGCGTCGACCGGTATCGCGCTGACCGGCGAGGGCCGGATGATCAATTCCGGCGCGCTCAACGGACTGTCCAAGCGCAACGCCATCGCTCGCGCGATCGAGCAGCTCGAGGCGTCCGGCACCGGTCGCGCGGCCAAGAACTACCGTCTGCGCGACTGGCTGATCTCGCGTCAGCGCTTCTGGGGCACCCCGATCCCGATGCTGCACGCCGAGGACGGCCGGATCATCCCGGTCGCCGAGGACCAGCTGCCCGTGAAGCTGCCCAGCGTCGAGGGTCTGGACCTCAAGCCGAAGGGCGCGTCGCCGCTCGGTGCTGCCGAGGGCTGGGTGCAGACCGTCGACCCCGAGACCGGCGACCCGGTGCTGCGCGACCCCGACACGATGGACACGTTCGTCGACAGCTCGTGGTACTTCCTGCGCTTCCTGTCGCCGAACAGTGACACCGTCGCGTTCGATCCGGCTCAGGCCGCCCGTTGGGCTCCGGTCGACTCGTACATCGGTGGCGTCGAGCACGCGATCCTGCATCTGCTGTACGCACGCTTCATCACGAAGGTGCTGTTCGACATG
>JAURVW010000617.1 GCA_030655275.1 Solirubrobacteraceae bacterium | reverse complement strand
CGCACCGGCGCGCGGCCGTCGATCGCCTTGGCGACGTTGACGGCGGCGACGGTGAAATCGCTCCATGCATTCGCGCGCCGGCCGAAGCTGCCGCCCGAGAGCAGCGTGTGCAGCTTGACCTTCTCCATCGGCAAGCCGGCGGCCTTGGCGGCGAGCATGTGGTCGAAGGTCGGGAACTGGTGGCCGCTCCAGGTCTCGAGCTGGCCGTCGTGCAGCCAGGCGACGCAGTTCATCGGCTCCATCGTCGCGTGGGCCAGGAACGGGAACTCGTAGACCGCCTCGACCGTCTTCGCGACCGGCGCCGTCGCGGGGGCGTCCGCCCCAGGCCGCACGAAGGCCTTGCCGGCGGTCGCGGCCTGGGCCTTGTACTGCGCGAGCAGCGCCTCGGAATCGAGCTTGGCGCTTTCCGCTTCGTCCCACACCACCTTCAGCGCGCGCCGCCCCTGCATCGCAGCCCAGGTGCCCTTGGCGACGACCGCGACGCCTTCCGGCACCTGCACCACGTCGGTCACGCCGGCGACCTTCTTCGCCTCGGCGGCATCGAACGAGACCAGCTTGGCGCCGAACGATGGCGGCCACGCGATCACCGCGGTCAGGAGCCCGGGCAGCTTGACGTCGATCGTGTAGACCGCACTGCCGTTGCACTTTTCGACCGAGTCGACGCGCGGCGTGGCGTCGGCCTTGCCCATCAGCGTGAACTGCGCTGGGGTCTTCAACAC
Source organism: Solirubrobacteraceae bacterium (assembly GCA_030655275.1). Lineage (GTDB taxonomy): Bacteria > Actinomycetota > Thermoleophilia > Solirubrobacterales > Solirubrobacteraceae > JAGIBJ01. The sequence continues at coordinate 513 of JAURVW010000617.1, read as the reverse complement.
CGGGTTCGCGGGCGGCGCCTGCTTCGCGGCTGCCGCGGCCATTTCGCCGTAGGTGGCGCGCTTGCCGGAAGCGTGGCTCAGCACGCTCTTCGACGCCTTCACTTCGCTCGCCGGCACCTTCCAGGCTTCGGCGGCCGCCGCGACCAGCATCGCGCGCGCGGTCGCGCCGGCGCTGCGCATCTGCAGGTAGGAGTTCGCGATCGCCGACGAGCCGCCGGTGCCCTGCATCGTGCCGAACGCGAGGTTGGCGTAGAGCTTGACGTCGGCCGGCGCGAACTCGGTGCGCACGAGGGACCAGTCGGCATCGAGCTCGTCGGCGGCCATCGAGGCGAGGCCGGTCGCGTTGCCCTGGCCCATCTCGTGGTGCTTGCAGACGATGGTGACGAGGTTGTCGGTGCCGACGCGCACGAACTGGTTCGGCGCAAGCGGGCCGGTGGCGGCTCCCTCGGCGCCCGGCGCCGCGGCGCGTGCCGCATTCGGCCAGAGCCCGCCGACGGCGATCAGCAGGCCGCC
>JAURVW010000778.1 GCA_030655275.1 Solirubrobacteraceae bacterium | reverse complement strand
ACGCCGACGACCGCACGTTGACGGTCGGATGGAACGGCGGCGTGCCCCAGCCCGAGCCGCTCGTCCTCGAGGAGGCGAGCGACCGCGTTCTCGTCACCGCGAGTGAGTTGATGCCCGTCGGTGCGATGGCGGCGGTGGCAGCGCGGTCGACGGCGACCGCGACGCTCAATCGCCCGCTGGCGGGGCGAACCATCATCGACGCCACGACCGGGAATGCCGTCGCCCGTGGCCGCGCTGCCGATTGGCCCGATGAGGAGCCCGAATTCGAGCCCGCAGGTTGACTCAGAAGGTGTAGCTGAGCATGACGACGGTTGCCCCGACGATGATGAAGGCGCCGGCGATCCGGTTCTCGCGCACCTTGTGCGGGGTGCTGTCGCGCGTTTGGCCCCTGAAGCGCAGGTGGCGCATGTTGGCCGCCGCTTTGGCGCCGCCCGGAGTGATGAGGAAGAGCCCGAACAGCACCAGCAGGGCGTAGACGGCGTAGTACATGCTCAGCCCCGGCGGACGGCGATCGGCAGCGTGAACGTCTTCAGCGCGCCGGCCTTCGCGGTGACGCGGAAGAGCGCGTACAGCTCACCCTGCGCCGGCCGCGCGAGCTTCACCTGGAAGCGGCCGTCCGCAGCGACCTTCGCCGAGGCGAACACCTTCGTCTTCGTGCAGGTGAGCTGCCGGTAGAAGGTGACCTTCCTCGGCAGCTGAGCCGCACGGAACCCGACCAGGCGCCCGCGCACGGTGAGACCGATGCGCTTCGTGATGACGAGCCGCCGCTCGAGCTTGAGCGCCTGCGAGTTCACCTTCGCGACGCCCGCGGAGTACCGCACGGTGGACCGTGCGGCCGCGCTCGGGGCCGGGACCGTCGCCGAGAAGGCCCCGTCGGCTCCGACCGTCGTCTCGCCGACGACCTTGGAACCGGCACGGATGCGGACGGTCTGGCCGGCGTATCTGAGCAGCGCCAGTCCGCCAATCCTGACCCTGTTTCCAGCCGTGGAAACATCGAGCAGCGTGACGCTGCGTCCGCACAGCGCCGACTTCACGGACTCGCCGAGCACCTGCTGCTGGTCCGGCACGGGAACTGGGGTCGAGGTCGACGTCGGGACCGGGGCCGACGTTGGCGCCGGCGTCGGCGTCGGCGTCGAGGTTGGCGTCGGGGCTGGTGTCGCGGTCGGGGTCGGTGTCGGGGTCGCGGTCGGAGTCGGGACGGCGGGCTCGGGATCCGGCTTGAGCGGCGCAAGGTCGTCGCTCGTGAGCGTGACGGTTGCGGTGGCCTTTGCAGCGAGCGAGGCGCCGGTCGGCGCGGACAGCGCGATGGCGAACGTCTCTTCGTTCTCGACGAGGTCGTCGTCGATGGTCGTGACCTCGATCGTGGTGGACTGCTTGCCCGGATCGATGGTCGCGATGCCCTTTGCGGTCGTGTAATCCTGGCCCGCGACGGCGGTACCGTCGGTGGTGGTCCACGCCGCGGTGATCGGCTTGGCCGACGGATTGGTCGACGTGATGGTGAGCTTCGCGGGGCCGCCGTTCTCGCCGAGCGTCACGTCGTCGATCGACAGCGTCGCGGAGTCGTCGTCGGTGATCGTCACCGTCGCCTGAGGCTCGGCCGCGAGGCTCGAGCCGGTCGAGGGGTTCGACAGTTTGACCAGCAACGTCTCGTCGTCTTCGACGAGCAGGTCGGCCGTGATGGGAACCGTGATCGTCGTCTGCGTTGCGCCGGCGGCGATGGTCGCCTGGCCGGAAGCGGCGACATAGTCGGCCCCGGCAGTCGCGGTGCCGTCGGCCGTCGTCCAGCTGACGCTTTGCGGCTTGCTGGACCGCAGGACCGAGCTGATCGTGAGCGTGGCGGACGCCGCCGCTTCACCGACGTCGACGCCCGCGATCGAGAGCTCGCTCACGTCGTCGTTCGTGATCGTGCCGACCGCCGACCCACCACCGGGTGCAACGGTCACGACCGTTGCCGGCGTGAGCGAGAGCGTGAAGGTCTCGTCGGGCTCGACCAGCCGATCGCCGTTCACGACGACGCTGACCGTCTTGGTGGTCTGGCCCTTGGCGAACGTGACCGTGCCCGCAGCGGAGACGTAGTCGGTCCCAGCCGTCGCGGTGCCATTCGCGGTCGTGTACGACACGGACGACTGCGTCGTCGCCGGCTTGTCGAGCGTGACCGGGAACGTGAGGGTGGTGGTGCCCGCATTCCCTTCGGCCGCGGTGACGGCGCCGATCGACGCGGTCGGACGTTCTTCTCGCGTGAGCGTGACCGAGGTGGTGGCCTTGCACGCCGCGTCGCCGTCGGGGGCGAAGCACGCAGCGATCTGATCCTCCCCGGCGTTGCTACCGAAGGTCGTGAGCACGACCACGCCGTTCGCGTCGGTGGTCTGCGTGGCGGTCTCGGGATTCGCGCCCGCGACGGTGAACCGGACGGGCTTGTTCTTCACGGGAGCGCCGGTCAGGTCCTGCACCTTGACCACGACGGTGTGCGGGTCGCCGAGGTAGGCCTTGCCGTTCTGCGGCGTGGCCGCGAGCGTGTAGAAGACGGGGGCGGCGCCGGCCTTGCAGTTCACGGACGGGTTGGGGACGAACCCCACCCGTAGGGCGTCCATCACGACCCCGGAGTCGGCGTACGGGTCGCCGGCGTCCATGATCGACAGGTAGAGGTCGTGCATCCCGGGTGTGACCGCCCTGGAGGCCGAGAGCAGACCCGTGGCGCCGTAGTCGCTGTAGCCCGTCGACGCGGCGTTGATCTGGGTGAACCCGGCGGTGTTGACGGTGACCGGTCTGCCGGCGGCGTCGTAGGCGAAGTTCCCTGGGGCATCGAACGTCGCGCCGCCGTCGGCGATGTCGAGTGTCCAGTCGTTGCGATCGATCTCGGCGATGAACGCGTCGTTGAACTTGTTCCCGACCCAGTTCGGGAACTCGGCGGAATACATGGTGAAGTCGAACGTGAGGCAGTTCGCGCCGACGGGCACGCTGAACGGCACCTTGAGCACGGTGGCGTCGAAGACGGCGTCGTTCGGCGTTCCACCTCTGATCCGTTCGGGCACGACGGAGCCCGCGTTCCACCCGCCGGAGGGCTTGTCCAGGGGCACGCCGGGGTTCCTCCAACCCACGGCGCTCTTGGATTCGAGGCTCGGCAGGAGGCCGTTGGTGAGGACGGCATAGCGGCTCGCGCCGGAGCTGGGGAAATGCGACCACTTGGCCGCGCCCGTTCCGTTGGTGTTGCTGCCCCGTGCCGCCCGCGGGACGGATACGAACGACGCGGCGCCGATGTTCGCCTGCATGGTCATGGCCGACGCGAGCGCCTGCGCCCCCACCTCGGTCGGCGGGGCGGGTTCGAAAATCGCCGCGGTTGCCGATGAGGCGAGCAGGGCAGACGAGCAGAGCGCAATGAAGACGCTGCGCAGCAAGGGCCGGGACATGGGCGGGTGGGACTTCCTGATGGCGAAGCGTCCGTCAGGTGACGGCGAGGGGCGCTCCGGATATGACGAGGGCACACCCTGCCGAACACGGATGTCCACGTCAACCGGCAGCGCTACGCGCGGGGGACGTTCTCTGCGCGGCCGTCACGCGATCGCCTAACGGTGTGAGCCCCCGTCGGTGCGAAGACCCCAGTAGTTCGGGCCTGTCCGTGCCACAGATCGCGGCCGCGACGGCGGCCGTTCACGTTTGAGTGCGGTCGCGGCCGTAGCCTCAACTCCATGTCTGACCTGAATGTCGTCGCTCTCCTGACTGCCAAGCCCGGCTCGGAGGACGTCGTCTCGGGCGCCCTCACGAAGCTCGCCGCCGCCACGCGCGAGGAGGAGGGTTGCGTGAGCTACGAGCTGCTCGTTTCGCAAGCCGATCCGTCGACGTTCATCACGATCGAGCGGTGGCGCTCCCAGGACGACCTCGACGCCCACATGCAGACGCCACACATCGCCGAGGCGCTGGCCGCGGCGGGTCCTCATCTCGCAGCGGCGCCGGCGATCCACCCGCTCGCGCCGGTGGCGTAGCGACGGGAGGCCGGCGTAGTCCAGCAGGTGGGGGAGACGCGCTAGGCAGATCCCGACCGGGCAAGACCGAGACCTCGCGATCCGAGCGCGCCTGCGGCGTCCTACGCACGGGGGACGCGTCCAATCGCGTCGGCGCTGCTGTCGTGTCGACAAACACCCGTGAGCGACCCTGCGCACAGTCGCTCCATAATTTATGTACGAGCGGCCTTCCGGTCTGTACCGTCCGGAACGTGTCCCTCCGTCGTGTCGCTGTCCTCGCCGCATTCCTCCTCCCGCTGACCGTCGTTCCGACGGCCTCCGCCGGATGTGGATTCATGAACAACTCGGTCTGCCCACAGCCGCCCGTGGCCGATCCGGGAGCGCGCGTCCCCGGGACGCCCGTCGCGCAGGTCAAGCAGGTCGGCAAGGCGACCGCGGGCGCGCCGAACGCCATCAACGGCAACATCCGTCCGACGAAGGTGTTCGGCACCCCGGATGCAGGTGTCGTCCCGGTCGTCGGTGCCGTCGACGCCCGCGCCGACAACGGCTCGTACGTGATGTACGAGAGTCGCGTCGACGAGCGCACGATCGACCTCATGGTGTGGTCGGTGGGCCTGCAGGGCCCCGCGCCGGTCCGCGTCCAGCTGCCTCCGAGCTGGGGCACCGACAAGGCCCGCACGTACCCCGGGCTCTTCCTGCTGCACGGAGGCGCTGAGCCGGCCGACTACCAGGCCTGGTCGGTCTACTCGCAGTTCAAGCAGCGTGTCGGCAACCTCGAGGCCCTCGTCGTCATGCCGAGTTCCGGCATCGGCGGGCACACCACCGACTACGTGAACTTCGGCTACAACGCAGGCAAGCAGTACGGCACCTTCGTGCGGACGGAGCTCATGCAGATCCTTCACCGCGGTTACGCGCTCGGCGAGAAGTCCGCCGTGGCCGGTGTCTCCGCCGGCGCACGCAGCGCCCTCGAGGTCGCCTACAAGGACCCGGCGGACTTCGTCGCCGCCGGCTCCTACTCCGGCCTGCTCGACACCCAGATCCTCGGCATCGAGCAGAGCATCACGCTCGGCCCGGCGAGCCAGGCGCTCACGCCGTTCGAGATGTGGGGCCACCCCTACCTCAACCGCAACATCTGGGAAGACCGCAACCCGACGAGGAACCTCACCAAGCTGCGTGCGATCAAGCTCTTCGTCTCGGCCGGTGACGGCGCCCAGGGCCCGCTCGACCGCAAGCCGATCGCCGACGTCTTCGAAGCCGTCGTCGCCCCGTCCACGGCGTCGTTCATCCGCGCCGCGAAGAGCGCGCGCCTCGACGTCACCGCCTTCACCGGTGAGCACGGCACGCACCGCTGGCCGTACTTCGACCGGGAGTTCGGCCGTAGCCTCCCGACGCTGCTCGCCCCGCTCGGCCTCACCCCGCAGGCTCAGCCGGAGCCGTTCAAGATCGACTGACCTCGTTCCGCGCTGCCGCGCTGCATCGCCTCGGTGATGCAGCGCGACGCGCAGCTGCGAGTCCACACGTCGATCCTCAGCGGATCGAGACATCGGCGGTGCTCGGCTGGATGGACACCGTTCGGTCACGCCGTCGCTGAGCCGATTTGCGCGCATACCATCTGGTCGGTATAGATGGGACGGTGCCTCGTCCCACCAAGATCGCGCCCGAACGTGGCGACGCCCGCGCCCGACTCCTGGAGGCCGCGACCGACCTGATCCGCATCCACGGGTTCTCCGCGACCACCGTGGACGACATCTGTCGCCGCGCGCAGACGACGAAGGGAGCGTTCTTTCACCACTTCGCGACCAAGGACGCGATCGGGGTGGCCGCGGCCGATAATTGGCAGCGCACGACCACGGCCTTCTTCGAGGCCGCGTCGTACCACGACCCGGCCGATCCACTCGACCGCGTACTTGGCTACGTGGAGTTCCGGCGGTCGATCATCGCCGGGGCGATCCCAGAATTCACGTGCTTGGTCGGGACGATGGTGGGGGAGGTCCACCACGATCGTCCCGAGATTCGAGATGCGTGTGCCGCAAGCATCTTCGGCCACGCCGCGACGCTCGAGGCCGACATCGCGGCGGCCATGACGGCGCGCGGCGTCGACGGCGGCTGGAGCGCCGCGGGCTTGGCCCGCCACATCCAGGGCGTGATCCAAGGGGCGTTCGTCCTGGCCAAGGCAGCCGACGATCCCGACATGGCGAGGGAGAGCCTCGACCACCTGGACCGCTACCTGGTGTTGCTCCTGCGACCGGCAGCCGGGTCGGCGGCATGACCAAGGACGCCGAACGACGATTGCTCAGTTGCGCCTGCGGCGCGGTACGCGTCGTCGTCGAGGGCACGCCGATCGCCAGTGTCGAGTGCTGCTGCACCACGTGCAGCGAAGCGTCTTCGGTCTTCGAGGGCCTCCGGGGCGCGGGATCGGTGCGGACCTCGCTGGGAACGACCGCCTACGTGCTGTGTCGCAAGGACCGGGTGACGTTCGAGACCGGCACCGACGGGCTCGTCAGCCACCGCCTGACGCCCGACGCGACGTCGCGACGGGTGCTGGCCGAGTGCTGCAACACGCCCCTGTTCCTGGAGTTCAACGGCGGCCACTGGCTCAGCATGTACGCCGCACTCTGGCCGGAAGGCAGCCGGCCGGCGGTCCAGGAGCGGACGATGACGCGCAGCCTGCCCGATCGATCGGTGCTGCCAGCCGACGTTCCCAACCCGAAGCGCCACACCGTCGCGTTCTACGCCCGACTGCTGCGGGCGTGGGCCCAGATGGGCTTCCGCTCACCCTCGATCGAGATCGAAAGGACGATCGATGCCTGACGACAAGGTCGAGATCGAGAACGTCAACACACCGGGGCGCACCACGCGCGTGGACCGCTCCAAGTACGACGCGATGCGTGAGGCCCTGCTGGCGGTGGTGCCCGCCGACCCGCCGGGTGCAAGCGTCGCCGACCTCAAGGCCGCCATCCTGCCGCGCCTGCCCGATCAGATATTCCCGGGCGGTGCGACCGCGGGGTGGTGGCTCAAGGCGGTGCAGCTCGACCTCGAGGCCAAGGGGGTCATCGCACGCGGCGCCGTGAAGCCGGTGCGATTGCACGCGCTGCCCGACTGAGGCGGCGCCGGACCGGTTGCTTCGAGTCGGACCGTGCCGTGCCTTGTTTCCGCGCCGGAGCGCGCGCAGTGCGGTCACCTCGACCGCACCCCGCGGCCTCGGAAGGACGTAGCGTGCTGCCCGTGCAACAGAGCGGCATCTGGACCATCCTCGCTGCCGCGATCGGCAGCCTCCTCGTGATCTGGCTCCTCCTCGTCGCGGCTCTCGCGATCGCGCGGCCCAGGGGTGGAGTGCTGTCCGACGCGCTGCGTCTGCTCCCAGACCTGCTGCGGCTGTTGCGCAACCTCGCGACTGACCGCACCCTTCCGAGGGGCGTTCGGATCCGACTCGGCCTGCTGATCGCCTACCTCGCGATGCCGATCGACCTGATCCCGGACTTCATCCCCGTCCTGGGGTACGCCGACGACCTCATTATCGCGGCCCTCACGCTGCGATCCGTCGCCAGACGCGCCGGCCTCGATGCGGTCAAACGCCACTGGACCGGAACCCCCGAAGGCTTCGACGCCCTCGCCCGAGTCACCGGCCTGCGCTGAACGGCAGCCAAGACGCTGCTTGCGCGCAGCCCGCGACGCAACGCCTGCCTTCAGACGGCCGCTAGGTTTGACCCGTGACCGCGCGCGAAGAACCCGCCGCTGGCGACCTCGTGATCCCGGTCGACTCGTTCGGCACACACGCCATCACGTGGGACAAATCCGCCGGGCGGGGCCGCTGCTCGTGCGGCGGCTGGGCAGCGTTCGACGTTTCCTTCTTCGAGTTCCGAGGCGCCGCCCGCCGCCACTTGGCCGCAGAGCGCGAGAAGGCGAGCCGGGCTCGCGAACGACTGGCGCATACGCCGTCCGGCCGGGCCCGCAGCCGCGGAGAGGAGCTCGTCGATCAGCACGGCTCCGTTCGAGCCGCGCGGCGAGCAACGCACCCTGACTCCGGTGGCAGTTCTGAGGACTTCATCGCGGTGCAGGCCTACGCGAACCGGACAGGTCGCGTTTAGCCAAAGCGGCGCACCGGTCCGCACGAGGGCAGGCACCCCTGCACTCGCTCTCTAGGCGCGAGACCGAATTGCTATTCGATGCAGAAGGCGGGCCTGGTCGGCGTCGCTCGCGGTGCGTATCGTCTGGATCTCCCCCCGCTGCTTGTTTCGAGCTGCGTTTTCTATTGATCACTGCTGGCTCCTGGGGGAGACATGTCTACTTTTCGTTCGGGCCTTGCGGTGTTGCTCGTTGGATCGCTCTCGATCCTCGCGGCTCCGGGAGTTGCGGGAGCCGCGCCGAAGGCGTCGGGCCTCTCTGCGGTGTACGGCGTGGGTGCCAAGCGAGCGGCGTACGTGTCTGGGTCGGTCGCGGTAGCACCCAAGGGTGCTCGAGCCGTCCTCCAGACCAGGGCTGGCAAGGGCGGCGTGGTTCGCGTCGCGGGCAAGATTCGCGCCGGCCGGTTCTCGTTGAAGTGGACGTATCCCAAGAGAACCAAGACGTTGCGAGTGCGCGCAGCGGTTCTGTCGAAGCGCGGGACCAAGGCGCTGGTGGCCGGTCAATGGCAGGAATTCCAGGTCGCGAAGCTTCCGCCGGCTCCGACGATCGCCAAGGTCAAGGCCTCTGCAGTCACCGCGGTGCCGGCGCCCGGGCAAGCTGGAACGCTGGCGGTACAAGGCAAACCGAACATCGAGGTCGGCGACATCATCGCGCTGGGCGCTTCGTCGCAGACTCCGGACGGGCTGCTGGCCAAGGCGACGGCGGTCACCGTCTCGGCCGCGGGCACCTCGGTCGCGACACAGCCGGCGAGTCTGCCCGAGGCGCTCCCGACGGGATCGATAGATCTCCAGGTCACTGACGCTTCGCTACCGCAGACGGCGACGACGGCCGCGTTGGGCCCCAACAGCCCGTTCCGCAAAGCCTTCAGCTGCCAGAACAGCCAGACGATGTCCGCCGAAGGCTCCGTCACGCTTTCGGCCGGCGTGACGATGCAGGCCTCGTGGGGCCCGTTCTCCGGGGTCAAGGCACGCTTTGAGGGCAAGGTTTCCGCGGCCGCGCACCTGGGAGCCAGCGTCTCGGGTTCGGCCTCCTGTGAACTGACGAAGTCCCAGCTGTTCGCGGCCCCGGTTGCGTTGGGGACCTACGCGTTCTCCGTCGGCCCGGTTCCGGTGGTCCTCAAACCGCAGGTGCAGGTGTACCTCTCAGCCACCGCTGAGGCGCACGCCGAGATCAAGACGAGTTTGGATGCGTCGATGAGCGCGAACGCCGGAGTCGCCTACCAGGACGGCGAGTTCACCTCCTTCGGAGGACTGACGCCGTCGATGACCTATCAACCGCCGACGCTGAGCGCCGGCGGCACCGCGCAGGTCACGTTGACGCCAACGCTCGACGTCCTGCTCTACGGCGTCGCCGGGCCACGCGTGGACCTGACCGCCGGCCTCAAGCTCAGCGCCGACAGCAACGCCAACCCCTGGTGGAAGCTGACGGCACCGATCGACCTGGGCGCTCAACTACGCATGGACGTTTGGAAAGTCAGCCTCGCGTCGCCACGCTTCAGCATCTTCTCGGCCGAACCCCAGCTCGCGACTGCCGACGGACCGCTCCCCGACGCGCTGCGCCCCAAACCACCTGTCACCAATACGCCCGCGCCGACACCCAACCCCAACCCCAACCCCGACCCAGCCCCGACTCCCGCGCCGAACTCATCGCCGACCGTCTCGGTGACCAAGGGCGGAAGCGCGCAGGGGCAGCCCGGGTGCACCTCCTCGGCATGCGCCTACGTCCAGATCACGTTCGATCGCTTCCCAGCCGGCAACCACACCGTGACCTGCCGCGCCTCCGGCGAGGAGGGCGGTTACTACTCCTACGCGGCGTCGGGCACCTCAGGGAACTCGGCCACCTGCTACTACGGATTTCCGGGGCGAGAGGTCTGGGCGACGGTCGACGACGTTCAATCGAACCGAGTGGTCTGGTAGCCCGCAGCGATTTCAGCGCGCCCCGGAGCGCGCTGCGGCCGCGTCTTCGCAGTCCACGCGCAAGACGTGCGCGGCGGTGTCCCGGCAGCTGGTGGCGTTCGCGGGCCTGGGCGCGCCGGCAACGGCGCTCGATGATGAGCTCGTGGTCGGCTACCGCGATCACCTCAAGCGCCGCGGCCTGTCACCGGCAACGGTCGCCAAACACCTCTCCGCCGTTCGGCTGCTGGCGCGCGAGATCGGCGGCCCCGATGTCGGCGCCGCCGCCGCGGTCACGCCGTTGCAATCTTGCACGGCGTCTTTGAGGGCCGCCGTACTTCGATCTAAAGGCACGGTCCGGCGGAGCGGCGGGAGGCGCTAAGTGGCGCCGGGCGGATCTCGGTAGATGTCGGCCGCGGCGGCGAGGAAACCCGCTGGGAGGTCGACTGCGGCGAGCATCGAGGCGATTTCGTCCATCTCGCCGGCCCATCGCCAGCCTTTCTCGCGGGCGTCGTGGCGGGCGGCGCTGAGCCTGTCTGCGAGCCCGGGGCGGGAGAGGGCCCACTCGTTGTTCAGCGCTTCGCCGACGCCGAGGCGGCTAGCTGCGGCAGCGGCGGCGAGCAGCAGCGCTGCACTGCCTTTCGACCACGCCGAGAACGCCATTTTCAGCGCCGACGCCGCATACGGGCCGCCGTCTTGCAGGATCCGCGCCTCGATGGCGGTTCCGGCGAAGAGGTCTGCAAAACGCTCGGCCTGGTGACCTGAGAGGTACAGGCGGGTGCCCGCATGCTGCGGGGGTGGGCCGATGATCCCACCGTCCGTGATCCGGGTGCCGACCGCCTGCGCGATCAGCGCGGCGGTGGCGGGGGAGACCGCGTTGGCGTCGAGAAACGGCCCATCGAAGCCGGCGATCGAGCGGGCGACGCTGAGGGCCGCGTCCGGTGGGCAGATCGATACCAACAGCTCGCTTCGGCTTGCCAAAGCGGCCACATCACCGACGTCGACCAGACCCGCGCGCGCGGCTCGCGCGGCTGTGGACGCCGATCGTGAGTGGCTTGCCCACAGCACTTCGTGCCCCGCTGCGACGAGCTGCGCGCCAACGGCGGCTCCCATCGCTCCGGGATGCAGAAGGCCGATACGGGGCATGGCGCCACTGTAGAGCTACTGGGCTTACACATTCCCGCGTGCACAGGGCCTCGAGGACATGCGCCGTGCCCGGTGTCACAGTCGCTTAGGGCCGAGGTAGGCTGAGCAGATGCCGCCGACTGAGCATCTGCTGGCCTTCGTGATCGCGTCTTTGGTGATCCTTGCCGTGCCGGGGCCGAGTGTGCTGTTTACGATCACTCGTTCGCTGACGCTCGGGCGTCGCGCTGGGGTTGCCACCGTTGGCGGCAACGCAGCGGGCGTGTACCTGCAGGTGATCGCCGTGGCGTTCGGCCTTGGCGCGATCGTCGCGAGTTCCGCGGCCGTGTTCACGCTGATCAAGCTCGGGGGCGCGGCATACCTGGTGTTCCTCGGCGTGCAGGCCTTTCGACATCGCCACGCCCTTCGAGACGCCCTCGGGCAGAGCGTTGCTCCCAAGACGATGCGCCGCATCTGGCGCGATGGGTTCGTGGTCGGCTTGATGAACCCCAAGTCGATCGTGTTCTTCGCAGCGGTGCTGCCACAGTTCGTCGATCCATCTGCCGGCGGCGTGCCGCAGCAGTTGCTCGTGCTCGGCGCGATCTTCGTAGGCTTGGCCGTCGTGTTCGACGGCGCCTGGGCTCTCGCCGCCGGCTCCGCCCGTTCGTGGCTGCTGCGCTCTCCTCGGCGCCTTGAGCTCATCGGTGGTGCCGGCGGCCTCACGATGATCGGCCTCGGCGCAGGCCTGGCGCTCAGCGGCCGCAAGGACTGACCACGGTGGATGGGTGTCGACCGGCGCGAGCGGACTCGGACCAACTGTCGATTCTCACCAGATCGAGACCGCGGTTCTCACGGCATCGAGAGCGTCCGACGCACCCGCGTGCGGGGGACGGGACCTGGCATCGCGGCAAATCTCAACCGCGTACGCGAACGGGGGCCGGCGTGTCATTGACGCGTACGCTGCAAGCGTTACATCGCGACCCTCGAGATCTCGGCAGGTGGAGGAACCCGCACAGGTGTCCGCGAACCATCGTTTGCGGACGTTGGTCGAAGGGCGCACTGCTGAGGTTGGTCGGCCGCAGGTAGTCCGATGGCGAATTTGACGGTCGAGTCGGTCAGGCTATGGCTGTGACGCGCGCCCTCGGGCGATGGACCAGCTGGTGCAGTTGGCGTGGGGCTATTGGGGGCGTCGGCGGGCAATCACGTCCCGTGCTCTGCCCGGCGGGGTCAGTGATCGGGCGATCCGGTTGGCGTGGAGCCCCTCGCTGGTGACGGCGTGGTAGACGATCATCCAGACGAACAGGGCCAGGGCGATGATGGGGCTGATGAGCCAGCCCAAGATCCCTGCGGCTGCGTAGCTTGCGACTCCGACCCATGGTCGTGAGTGCTGTGCGGCGATGAGGTCGCCGTCTTCGGGGCGCTCGAGCAGCTCCGGGTGGCGGCTGAGGTGCGGGAACACCGGGATCCAGGCTGCCGAGGTCAACAGTGCGACGACGGCGTACAGCGCTACGGCTGCCTCTTGGTTGCTGGTCGGAGCATCGGTGCCGAAGGCGCCGGCGAGCACGGCGGTGGAGAACGGAAGTAGGGCCGAGGTGCCCAAAATGAAGAGGTTGATCCAGTGCAGCTTGAGATCCACGCGTGCGATGCGCGCGAAAAGTGCGTGGTGGTTGAGCCATAGCGCTCCCACGTAGACGAACGACACGCCAAACGCCGCGTACTCAGGCCAGGCGTCGAGCAGGTGGCGGCCGAGATGCGGCTCGTCCAATGGCGGCCTGGGGATCTCCAGGACGAGCAGGGTGATGGTGATCGCGAAAATCGCGTCACTGAAGGCCTCGGCACGATCACTCTGCGCTGCCTCGCTGCTGTCCGCCATCAGCGCACGCTATCGCGGCGGTCCAACAGCGACCGAGTTTCAGATCGCCCTGCGGCCCTGGTCGGTGATCGCCGCTGTCGTCGGGGTGACGCGGCGATCGGCCCGTCCGCTTGCAAGGGGCACCGCGGAGGACCATGATGGCCCGACACATCCAGACAGGGGAGTCGGACCATGCCCGACACGTCCAATACCGTCACCAAAGGTGTGCTTGTGCGCATCGAAGCCAAGCCAGGCCGCGAACAAGAGGTCGAGGACTTCCTGACCGGTGCGCTGCCGTTGGCCCTCGAGGAACCAGAAACGACCGCGTGGTTTGCGATCAAGCTCGGTCCGTCGACATTCGGGATCTTCGACGCGTTCCCCAGCGACTCCGGCCGCGACACGCACCTCGAAGGCCCGATCGCCGCAGCGCTGATGCAGCACGCCGGCGAACTCTACGAGGCCCCGACGCTGGAGAAGCCCGACGTGATCGCCAGCAAGCTACCCGGCTAGAAGATAGGCGCGCACTCCGACCGGAACTCCCGGACCGAACGCAGAACCCCGTCACTACCCCGGTTCTCGTCCTAGCCTGACATAACGTACATTATCGAGCGCACAGCGAAAATCGGGCAGAAGAGGCAAATTCGTCGGTATGTCGGTTCTCAGTCGCTTGCGGTCTCGCGTTGGCGGCGATTGCGTCTGGGGATGCGCGGTTCACTTGCCGATCGTTTCCCATAGGTCGCAGCGATGCTCGGTCGACACGTTGACCGAGCCGGCGGCGCCGGGCCGCAGCTGCAGCACGCGGTTGCCGCCTGGCGAGAACCGCTTCCAGGCCGCGCTGCCGACCGCGTGCGGTGCCCCGGTGCGGGCGAATCGTGCCCAGGCTCCGATCATCTCGTCCGAGAGTCGCTGCGACCGGCCCGGCGCGACGAGTCGCTCGCCGCCCAGGTCGAAGAGATACGGCACGTCGGTCGCGTGAGCGGATCCTTGCGGCACGAGGTCGGTAGGTACGCCGTTGACGTTCGGCGTGGCCGGATCGGCGAACTCGTAGGCGTAGACGCGGGTCCGTTTGGCCAGCAGCCGGTTGCCGGCCAGGGTCAAGCAGGCCCAGGACGCGTCGGTGATCACCGACGCGAAGGCCGCGGCCGGTGAGCGGTACGCGCTGACCGGATACGCCTCGGCGACGCGGCCTGCGGACCTACCGAACGCCGTGCGCAGCGACTCCGGATAGGTCTCCGCCGAATACGTGCCGGGCGCGAAGGCCTCCGCGCCGGCGACGAACGAGTTCTCTTCGGCCAGCGTGCCGCCCGAGAGCACCGGCACGCGCAGGAACCGGCCCTCGCGCAACGCCTTCGCCGGCTCGCGCGGCAGCAGCTTGGTGCCATAGGCGAGGACGTTGGAGAAGTTGATGCTCTGCTCCAGCAGCCGCTCGGTCGGCACCCGGCGCAGGCAGGTGAGATCGCCGCAGCCGACGGCCTTGATCGCAGCCCTGCTCACCGCACGGTTGCCGGACACGCTCACGTAGGGCGTCTGCGCCGGGGTCCCGGGCAACAGACCGCTCGCCGGCCAGCGGAGCAGGCACGAGCCGGACTGCGTCGCCACGCGCTGCACGAGTCCGCGCGCCGCCGGTGCGGTGAGGAGCGCGCACGCGGCCATGCCACCGTCGGACTGTCCGAACACGGTGATGTTGCCCGGGTCGCCGCCGAACGCCCGAGCGTTGCGCTTGGCCCACCGCACGGCGGCGAGTTGATCGGCGAAACCGAAGTTCCCCGAGCCCGGCAGGCCCTTCAGTCCGAGGTAGCCGAAGATTCCCAAGCGCTTGTTCGGCGTCACGACGATCACGCGGCCGCGGTCGGCGAGGCGCTGGGCGTCATACACATCGCCCGAGCCGCTCGTGTAGCCGCCGCCGTGCCACCACACCATCACCGGAAGGTCCTTGGCCCTCCCCCGCGGCGTCGTCACGTTGAGGAACAGACAGTCCTCGGTCGTCGATCCGCCGGCCTGTACCGCCGACTGCGCACAGCGCGGGCCGGGTTTGGTCGCGTCGACGGTCCCCGTCGCTCGGTGCGCGAACTCAGGCAGCGTCCACCGGCGCTCCCCGTCGACCGGCTGCGCGAACCGCACGCCGAGGAACACCCTGGCTGTGGCCGTGCTCGCGCCGTGCAGCCGCCCACTGGATGTCGAGACACTCAACGGGGCATCGGCCGCACCGGCGACCGGCGGCGCGGCGAGTGGGACGGCAGCCGCAACGGCCACGGCGAACTGGCGAAGACGGACGTGCACGGGGACCCCGATCGGGACGACGACACTTTCCAGCAAAGCGCCCATCCGGGCACCAGCGTCCGGTCCGTGCCGGGCAAACGCTCGTCGAGCAGGTCCATCCGGCACTGCGGCTGGGCCGCCTCCCCTCCCCCTAATACTGTCCCACAGGACAGTATTTCTGCTAGCGTCGCTTCCAGGCTCCGGGTCGCCCCGGAGTCTGAGCGGTCCGGCCCAGGCCGGACCGATCGAAGTCAGGTCAGTTCACAGATGGGGTGATGGCCCCAAGCGAGGTCCCTCATGGCAATTTCAGAACGCGACCGGCTCGACGGCCGCCGGGCACTGGTCACCGGCGGGTCCAAGGGTCTGGGCAGGGCGGTGGCCGATCGTCTGCGGGAGCTCGGTTCCGACGTCTACGTGACGGCGCGATCGATGCCGGAGGGCTACGCGTTTCCCGATCGTTTCATCGAGGCCGACACCTCGACCGAGGAGGGCTCCGCGCTCGTGGCGGAGCGACTGCTCGAAGCCGGCGGAGTCGACATCCTGGTGCACAACGTCGGTGGCACTTCGACGCCTGCGGGCGGGTTTGCGGCAGCCTCCGACCAGAACTGGCAGGCCGAGCTGCAGCTCAACCTGCTCGGCGCGGTGCGCCTGGATCGGGCGCTCGTGCCCTCGATGGTCGAGTCGGGCTCGGGCGTGGTGGTGCACGTGACGTCCATCCAGCACCAGATGCCGCTCCACGACGCCACGCTGCCCTACGCCGCCGCCAAGGCCGCACTGCGCACCTACAGCAAGGGGCTGGCGAACGAGCTTGCACCGCGCGGCGTGCGGGTCAACGCAGTCAGCCCCGGGGGAATCATGACCGAGGCGTGGGAAGGGTTCGTCGACCTGATCGCCCAGCCGGAGGGCCTCACCGCGGAGGCCGCCGAGCAGAAGATCTACGACTCCCTTGGCGGTATTCCGCTGGGCCGGTTCGCGCACCCCCATGAGGTCGCCGACGTCGTGGGCTTTCTGGCGACCGACCGGGCCTCGTCGATCGTGGGCGCCGAGTACGTGGTCGACGGCGGAACGGTCGCGACCGTCTGAGTCGCCGATCACGGCACGTGAGGGAGCAGTCCTCGATCACGCATCCGCTCTGCCGAGCTGATCGCGTCGCTGACGAAGCGCTCGGTCAGCTCGGTGTAGCGGCGGACGTCGGTGGCGGTCCAGCCGCTGAGCACCTCGGAGATCATCCGGTCGCCGAGCTCGTAGACGCTGCGGGCCGACGCCTCCCCCGCCTCGGTGAGCGAGATCAGGCTGGCCCTGCGATCCGAAGGATCGGTCGAGCGCTCCACCAGGCCGTCCTGCTCCAGGCGCCGCACGATCTTGCTCACGTACGACGCGCCGGTGCCAAGAGCGTCGGCAAGGGCCGTCGGCCGCATCGAGCCCCAGGCCAGCAGGAGCCGCAGGGCCTGGTGTGACGGCTGATCGAGCGACTCACCGCTCTTGGCAAGGATCTCCCCCTGCATCGACGGCGACTCCCACAGCAGGATCAGTGCGCTCAGGTTCGCGAGCAGCGGCGATCGATAGGGGAAGTCGCTCGCTCCCCGGGGGCGGGTGTCGGTGGCTGGTTGCGCTTTGGCCATGTGGGTGACCCTACGCTCTTTCCGACCACCAAATACTGTCCTGCAGGACAGTATTACGCTATGATCTGGCGAACACCGGGAGCGACCCACGTGACCGGACCCACCGCGAGAGCGAGCGCCAAGAGATGACCATGACGAGCACCGAGAACGCATTCGACTGGGCCCAGCTCCCCCCGGTCGTCGGGAACTACCTGCGGGCGCACGTCGCGCAGGACTTCAGTACGGCGGTGACGTACCTCGCCGACGACGCGACCGTCATCGACAATGGCGAGACGCTCCGGGGCCGGGAGGAGACGCTCAAGCTCTTCAACGAATCAGCTGAGCGGTATGAGGTCACGACGACGCTCGATTCGATCTCGACGCCGGCGGACGACGTATGGCAGGTCGACACCCACCTCTCCGGGAACTTCCCAGGCGGCGAGGTCGACCTGAAGATGATCTTCACGCTTCGCGACACCGTGATCCAGAGGCTCGAGATCACCGTCTGAGCGACCGCTCGTTCCGCCCGCGTCGCGCGCCAATCGCTGGCCTCGACCTAGTCGATTGCGACGTCGACGGTCGCCGCCGTCAGCGCGATCGCGATCCAGTCTTCGCCGACGGCGATGACGGCGTCGGGCTGGCCGGTGAGCTCGCCGAGCTTCCCCCGGAGCTTCGCCGCACCTGCGCCGGCAGCCGCAGCGACGATGCCGCACACGATGGCGGCCTCAGCGCCGCCAGCGACGTAGCCGACCCCGGCGCCGGCGAGCACCCGGCCGGCGAGGCCCGACGGCGAGGTCCGTGAGGGAACAGCCGGATGCTTGTCGCCGGCCAGTTCGCCGATCGCCGCGGCGATGAGCGCGAACTTCGCCGGGTTCGGCAGCGCTCCCTTGCGTAGCGCGAGTGCTGCCGGCGGCGTCATGGAGCGCAGCCCCGTGGCGGCGCCCAGTCCGGCCAGGGCTACCCAGCGCTTCGAGGGAATCGACGAGAAGTCCATGCGCCCGACGGTAGTCCCCGAACGCCTCGACGGCCCAGCGACTCCCGGCCAACCCGCGCCGAGACGCTCCGGGTAGGCAAGATCGGGACCTCTCGTGAAGGCTTCGCTGGCATCCGAATCGCTCGTCGAGCTCATCGCCGCGGCGTTCCACACGCTCGTTCGCGGGTGGTACTACGACCCGGACGGCCCTTCCGCGGCCGACGTCCGACGCGGCGAGATCCCGGTCGACCCCTGGATCCAGGACACGGACGATCACGAGTGGCGACAGCGCCACGACGCGACAACCGTCGACGTTGCGGCCACCTGGTGGGAAGACCTGCCGCGCGACTGGCGACGGCGGTTCCTCGCGCTGGCCGACGACGCGGGCAGCGCCGTGGTCGCTGCAGCGCAGGACGGCCGGACTCCGATCGACCTCGTCGCCGACAATGCCTTTCTGACGGAGCTCGGCAGCAGCTTGCGCGTCGAATGGTTGCGCCCGCCACGCGTCTTCGCCCTCGAAGGCGGAGTCATCGATCGCGGCGAGGCCGGCCGTGTCCTCGCGCGCGTCGCGATCCACGTGTACGCCCGCAACCTCGTGGGCCTCACGTCGACGCTCGGGACCGTACCCAACGTCCTTCCATCAGAGCTCCCCCACCCCGCCACGCTCATCAAGGTCGACGGGGCGCGGCCCCGAGACAGCAAGTACGTCGCGTTCACGTTGCGGGGAGACGGCCTGTCGCCTCAGCATCGTGCACGTCTCACCGACCTCATCGGGCACCCGGCCGACGGCAGCTGGTCCCGCGGAGCCCTCCACCTCGACC
>JAURVW010000586.1 GCA_030655275.1 Solirubrobacteraceae bacterium | reverse complement strand
GACCGCGACGGCGATGCCGAACGGGATGGCGATCACCGAGGCGAGCGCGACCATCTCGATCGTGCCGAGGATGGCGGAGCGCACGCCGCCGATCTCGCAGGTCGTCTGACCCGGGAAGCACGTGCGGCCGGTCGGGTCGGTCGTGAAGAAGTCGACCGACCAGGCGCCGAGCCCCTTCTGCAGGAGGTAGAAGAGGACCAGCGCCAGCGGGATCAGCGCGAGGAACGTGAAGAACCCGACGGTGCCGCGTGCGAACTGGTCGGTCCGGCGACGGCGCGCGCTGATGGGCTGCAGGCCCTTCAACGGGGAGGGCGTTGCGGCGCTCATGCTGCCGACTCCTTGACCGGAGCGTTCGGCTCCTGGATGACCCTGGACGCTGCGGCGAGGCGACGCTCACCGCGGGTGACGACCCAGCGGGCGATCGCGTTGACGAAGAGCGTCAGCACGAAGAGGACGAGACCGGCGGCGATGAGCGCCGCGCGGTGGACCGGGTCGGACGCGGCTTCGCCGAACTCGTTGGCGATCACGGCCGCGAGCGTGTAGCCCTGGCTGAAGATCGAGTCGCCGAGGCGGGCGGCGTTGCCGATCACGAGGGTGACGGCGATCGTCTCGCCGAGCGCGCGGCCGAGGCCGAGCATCGCGGCACCCGAGATACCGGGGCGGGCGTACGGGAGGACGGCGATGCGGATCATCTCCCAGCGCGTGGCGCCGAGGGCCAGGGCGGCCTCCTTGTGCTCACGCGGCACGGTGGCGAGCACCTCGCGGGAGATGGAGGACACGATCGGGATGATCATGATCGCGAGGATCAGGCCGGCGATGAAGTAGTTCGGGCCGGCCACGGTCCCGCCGACGAACGGCAGGAACGAGAAGGTGTCGGAGAACCACTGCTCGATCGGCTTGAGCTTCGGGATGAGGAAGAAGACGCCCCAGAGGCCGTAGACGACCGAGGGGACGGCGGCGAGCAGCTCGACGAGCGTCGTGAGGACGCCGCGGACACGCTGCGGGCACAGCTCCGTGAGGAACAGCGCCGAGGCCACGGCGACCGGGACGCCGATCGCGAGTGCGACGACGCTGGTGATCAGCGTGCCGGCGATCAGCGGCCAGGCGCCGTAGGAGGCCTTCGACGGGAGCCAGGCGTTGTCCGTGACGAACCGGAACGCCCCGTACTCGGAGAAGACGGGCCGCGACTCGAGGTAGAGCCGCAGGAGGAAGTAGGCGATGATCACGAAGATCAGCGCCGCGATGACGGTCAGGCCGGTCTTGACCGGACCGTCGAGACGCGACCGGAAGGTCGGCCCGAGCGAGATGCCCGAGCCGAGCCCGCCGGCGGTGGTGTCTGGGGTTGACATCGGTGTCGGTGTTTCCGGTCGCTACGTCTCGGTGGTTACTGGGCGATCGGAGCGCCGTTGCACTCCAGGGCCGCGACCTTGGCCTTGGCCGGATCGTGGATCGCAGCCGGGAGCGGCGCGTAGTTGAGCTGCGACGCCTTGTCCTGGCCGGCGCCGAGGGCGTAGTCGAGCCACCCCTTCACGTTCTTGGCCTTGTCCTCGGCCAGACCGGCCTTGCAGAGGTCCTGGTAGACGAGGAGGAACGTCGCCGAGGCGATCGGGTAGGCCGTGTCGCCCGGGGCGTTGATGGCGGAGAAGCGGAGATCCTCCGGCACTTCGAGGCCGTCGCCGGCTGCCGACGTCGACTCGAGGGTCGGCTCGATGTACTGGCCGGCCTTGTTCTTGAGCGACGCGTACGTGAACTGGTTCTGGAGGGCGTAGGCCTCCTCGATGTAGCCCACGGCACCATCGGTCTGCTTCACGCAGGCGGCGACGCCGTCGTTGCCCTTGGCGCCCGTGCCGGTCGGCCAGTCGACCGACTTGTCGACGCCCGGACCCTTGTCCCACGCGTCGCTGTAGGCGGCGAGGTAGGTGGTGAAGAGCTTCGTGGTGCCGGACTCGTCGGAGCGGTGGCAGACCGTGATGTCGGTGTCCGGGAGCGTGACGCCCTCGTTCTGCGACGCGATCTTCGGGTCGTTCCACTTCTTGACGGTGCCGAGGAAGATGTCCGCGGTGGTCTCGCCGTCGAGCTTGATGCCCTTCTCGAGGCCCTCACCGGCGTAGGACACCGTGACGGCGCCGAAGACGGACGGGATGTGGACGGGCTCGCCCTTGGCCTGCGCGGCCTTGAGCTCGTCGTCGTCCATCGCGGAGTCGGTGGCGCCGAAGTCGACCGTGCCGGCCGTGAACTGGGCGATGCCGCCACCGGAGCCGACGCCCTGGTAGTTGACCGAGAGGCCCTGCTCCTTGAGGTCGGCGGCCCACTCGGTGTAGACGGGCTGCGGGAAGGTCGCGCCGGCGCCCGTGATGGAGCCGGAGAGCGTGGCCTTCGAAGAGGAGTCGCCGCTGGCGGAGTCGGTGTTGTCGTCGCCGCAGGCAGAGAGGCCCAAGGCGACGGAGCCGGTCACGGCGAGGGCCGTGATCAGACGGGTGGAGGTCAAGGGGAAGTTCTTTCCTCGAGCAGGTGCAGGTGGGTGGCAGCGGACGGGTGCCGGGGGCAGTCCGCTGCCTGGCAAGGTGACGGACCCACCCCGCCCTGGTGTTATCCACCTGTGAAGGCGTTGTGTCCGGCGCGCACAGATACGCCCGACGGGCAGGAATTCGGGGCCGCGTCTCGATAGGTTCGACGGGTGTTCAACCGCTCCACGCCACCCCGGGATCCCACACTCGACGGGCTCTTGCGCGATGCGGGGCTCAATGTGCGGGGCTCCGTCGCCCTCCTCCGCGAACTGTTGCGCGAGTGTCCGGATGGCAACGAGCGGCTAGCCGCCGAGCTCGAGACCCATGAGGCCGCGGGCGACCGGATCACCCACGACTTCATCCATCGCCTGCGCGAACTCGGCCCGTCGCGGTCACCGTTCGACATGGCCGACGGCCTCAGGCTGGCGACGACGATCGACGACATCGTCGACCACACCGAGCAGACCGCGGCGCTCATGGTGCTCCTGCAGGTCGAGGCAACGATGGAGGAGGCCGTCGAGCTCGGCGACGT
>JAURVW010000568.1 GCA_030655275.1 Solirubrobacteraceae bacterium | reverse complement strand
GGAGAGGACGCCGTAGCCGGGGTGCACGGCGTCGGCCCCCGCGCGGCGGGCGGCGTCGAGCAGCGGGTCGGCGCGCAGGTAGGTGTCGGCGGGGGCGGTGCCCGGCAACCGGACCGCGACGTCCGCCTCGCCGACGTAGGGCAGCGTGGCGTCCGCGTCGGAGTGCACCGCGACGGTCTCGATGCCGAGGGCGCGGCAGGTGCGGAAGACCCGGCTGGCGATCTCGGCCCGGTTGGCGACGAGCAGGCGACGGATCACGGGCGGAACACCCCGAAGCGGTCGGTGCCGGCGTACGCCTTGGTCTCGATCACGGACAGGCAGATGCCCAGGACGGTGCGAGTGTCGCGGGGGTCGATGACGCCGTCGTCGTAGAGCAGGCCGGAGAGGAAGTACGGCAGGCTCTGCTCCTCCACCTGAGCCTCGACCAGCTCGCGCAGGGCGGCGTCGCCGGCCTCGTCGTAGTCGGCACCGCGGGCCTCGGCGGCGGCCCGGGCGACCAGGGAGAGGACGCCGGCGAGCTGGGCCGGCCCCATCACGGCAGACTTCGCGCTGGGCCAGGTGAAGAGGAAGCGGGGGTCGAAGGCGCGGCCGTTCATGCCGTAGTTGCCTGCGCCGTACGACGCCCCCATGATCACCGTGAGGTGGGGGACGGTCGAGTTGCTGACGGCGTTGATCATCATCGCGCCGTGCTTGATGATGCCGCCCTGCTCGTAGTCCTTGCCGACCATGTAGCCGGTGGTGTTGTGCAGGAAGAGCAGCGGGGTGTCGACCTGGTTGGCGAGCTGGATGAACTGCGTGGCCTTCTGGGCCTCCTCGCTGAAGAGCACGCCCTGGGCGTTGGCCAGGATGCCGATCGGCCGGCCGTGCAGGCGCGCCCAGCCGGTGACCAGGGAGGTGCCATAGAGCGGCTTGAACTCGTCGAAGGCCACGCCGTTCGTCGCGGACACGCCGTCGCAGATCCGTGCGATCACCTCGCGCGGGTCGAAGGGCTCCTTGAGGT
>JAURVW010000565.1 GCA_030655275.1 Solirubrobacteraceae bacterium | reverse complement strand
AGATCTACATGGCCGCCGCTGGACGTGGCGCCTGCGGGCGACAGCACGAACGCAGGCCACTCGCCGAGGTCGGCACCGCCCGACACGTAGTCGGCGCGGAAGCTCATGGGCAGGCTGTTCCACGCCGGCGCGTTGTGGCCGAACACCGCGGCGCGCTTGCGCAGTGCGAACAGTTGCGGCACCTTCGCCGGATCCATCGACGGCGCGATCGAGCCAAGCCCGCGCTTCCAGCTCACCCGCGTGCGGTCGTCGTCGGGCTCGAGCGTCACGCTGTCGAGAACGCGAAAGTCCCAGTGGTTGCTGTTGGCGTCGGCGATGTATTCCTGGCCGAGGATCAGCAACGCATCGCCCGCCTTCAGGCCGGTGCGCACGCCCTGCAGCCAGGTGTGCGTGTCGCCGCGCTGCGGCCGAACGGTGTCGCTCATCCACGGGCGCATGCCGTTCCAGGCAGGGCGCGCCGCTTGCAGCGCCTCGACGGTCTCGAAGGTCTGCGGCCTCTCGCCGGGGCCCGGCACGCTCTGCACCTTGAGGCCGGCCTCGAGCGTCAGTTGCGCGGGCACGCCGGTCACGAAGTTGCCCGGGTCGGCCGGCAGTCGGGGCGGCGGCGCCGGCGGCGTCTCGAGTGCGAAGGCCAGCCAGGTTTCGGCCGCGACGCCGGGGCGCATGCGGTAGCCGATGAGCCGTGCCATCTCCTGCAGCGACACGCGTTCGGTGGCGGTGCGGAGGTACGACTCGTTGGCGATGCGCTCCTGGTAGAAGGTCAGCACGTCGGCCGAGCAGGCGAAGGCATCGAGCAGGCCGATGCTGAAGTCCGCATCGTCGCGCGTGCGCAGCGCGGCCAGCGGCGCAAAGGTCTGCAGCGACAAAGCTGCGTGCAGGCTCGCGCCAAAGTCGGCATGCCGGCCGATGCGGTAGTCGATGGCGGAGAGCCCGTCGCGGTTGTAGAGGGCGCGCGGCGTGGCGGCCACGATGCCGTCGCAACAGCCGCAGTCCTGGCTGCCGGGCGGCAGCGGCGGCACCTGCGGCTTGAGATCTGGGGTGGGTGCGCTCATGCGGTGTTCCTCACTTGCCGCCGCCTGCGGCGAGCGCCAGGCGGCCGCGCTCGCGGAAGCTGCGGTGGTTGGCCAGCTGCGCGATCTCCAGCGCGCCGATCGCGATCACGCCCTGGTCGAGCGTGGTGGCGTCCGGGTTCACCAGGCGCTGAAAGCGGTCGCAGCGCACCGCGTCGACGCCTTCCACGTTCTGCGCCGCCGCGATCAGCCGGCTCAGGTAGACCGGCTGGCCGAAGGTGAAGTTGTCCGGGTGGAACGCACCGAGGCGCCCGTCCGGCAGCACGCCGCTCGACAGCGCGCGCTGCACCGCCTGCAGCACGTCGGCGCGGAAGTAGTCGGGCTTGACGCAGACGTGCAGGCGCACGTCGAGCGGCACGTAGCGCGGGCCGTTCACTTCGAGGTCGTAGCCGGCCATGCGGAAGCGCTCGAGGTGCGCGCGCACGCGGGCGGCGAAGCGCGCTTCGACCTCAGCGCCGCCGAAGCGGTCGGCCGTGACGAACACGGTGTGCCAGCTGCCGGTCCAGCGGAAGGTGGCGGCGGCCCGCTGGATCTCCGGCCGGCGCTCGGCCGCTGCGGCGTAGTCGGCGGCAGTCACCGCGCGCTCCTGCGTGCGGAAGGCCTGCGGCGCATCGCGGCGCGCGGCCTCGATGTCTTCGGCATCGACACCGCCCGATGCCGGCAGCGGGTTGCGCACCCGCACAAAGGTGCCGGCGCTGGCGCCGACCACGCGCGCGATCGCCTCGGCGCCGACGTTGCCGGCCACGCCGTTGCCGATGCGGTAGCGCGCGACGAAGGCGGTGTCCGGATCGGGCCGCTTGCCGTTGTCGTCGTCGCCGAAACGCAGCCGCGCCAGCCCGTCGTCGCCGACCTCGACCACGAAGTCGGGCGCACCGGCACCGCTGCGCAGCAGGTCGCGCTGCGGCGTCCAGAAGGTGGTGACGCTGGCGCGCGTGCCCGCCAGCGAGGCGATGCGCGGCATGGCCTCGCGCGGCGCGATCTGCAGCATCGCACTGGCCGGCCACCAGGGCTTGCCCTGCGTGGCCCAGGCGTCTTGCTCGTCGGGCCGCGGCGCCGCGAGCAGGTCGGCCAGGTCGAAACCGTGCGTGAGCGGCCCGTGCGCCAGCGTCGGTCGCCAGCGTCTCAGGGGCGGCACGCTGCCGAGCGACTCGGGTGGCAGGCTGCGGCCATGGTCGGCCAGCACCACGTTGGCCCGCGTCACGCTCACCCGCAGCGCCGGGTCGGCCGCCACCGACAGGCACAGCGCGAAGGGCAGGGCATCGGCCGCGTCCCATTCGACCTCGGTGATGTCCAGCGGCGCGTCGACCGCGGGCGTGTTGAACAGTCGGCCCGACGGATCCTGCGAGGCCGTGCAGCGGGTCAGGCGCACCACCCAGCGGTGCGCGCGGTCGGCGTCGGCCGCCTGCAGCGTGGTCGGGCTGGCGACCTCTTCGAGCAACAGCAGGTCGCCGGCCTTCAGCGTCGGCGCCTGCCCGCGCAAGGTGGCACGCGTGGTGCCGCGCGCCAGGCAGCAGGCATCGTCGCCCCAGGTGTAGAAGTCGAGGCGGTTCAGGCGGTCGTCGAGCACGGCGGCGTGGGCCGTCTCGAACACCTGCGCGCCGCGGTCGAGCGCATCGCGCCAGGCCTGGCTGTCGGCCGGCACCTCGGGGGGCAGGCCCGGCGTCTGCGTGAGCAGCGCGGTGCCGGCGGGCAGCGCGATGGCCTCGCCGCTCACCTCGAACTGCACGAACGCGCGCGCGTTGCAACCTTCGTGCAGCAGGTGGTCGACCAGCCGCGCGTGGCGCCGCACCGAGATGCGCTGCCGGGCCGTCGCGAGGTAGGCCTCGTTGGCGATCACGTCCTGCCGGTAGGACAGGTTGTCGGCGGCATAGGCCAGCAGCTCGACCAGCGCCACGCCCATGTCGGCGGCCGAGCGCTCGGTCCAGCCCGGCACCAGCAGGCTGAGGCGGTCGAGCATGAGCCGGCGAAAGCCCTGGTAGTCCTTGGCGAGGTAGTCGATGTCGGGCGACGACGTGGCGGTCGGCGGGCACACGGTGGTGTCGGCGCAATCGAAGTCGGACGGGCATTCGACCTTGAACGAAAACGCGATCGACGAGAGCCGCGGGTCGAAGCCGTCCGGCGGCAGGCTGCTGCCCGCGTTGGCGACGATCGACAAGGTGTAGCTCGAAAAATCGCCGCTGCCTTCGGTGCGCACGACCAGCGTGCGCGGCAGGTCGTCCACCGTGTCGACCAACCCGGCTTCCGCCTCGGCGGGCAGCGCATCGGCCGGCGCGCACCAGGCAACGCCGACCGTGCGGATGCGCTCGCCGCCGTCGATGCGCAGGTTGTCGGGCGTGAGCGCAAAGCCGCTGCGCAGCAGCCGCACCAGCAAGGTCTGCTGTCGCGGCGCGCCGGGTGGCGAGGCGAGGTCGAGCACCTCGACGAACTCGATCGCGTTGGCCGTTCCGCTGCGCGCAAGAATCTCCAGCCGGTGCGGGTCGCTGCAGCCAAAGCGCCGGGGTCTGGTCAATGTCGCGCTCATGCCCCGTCTCCTGGCGCCGTGAAGCTCGCGCTGTGCAAGGTGCGGTCTGTCAGCACCACGTAGCGCACGTCGACCCTCAGCGCGCCGTCGTCGTTGGCCACGGCCACGTCCTGCACCGCGATCAGGTGCGACAGGTGCTGGTGCAACGCGCTCTGCACCAGCATCTGCGTGGTCGCGGCGAGCGTGCTGCTGTTCGGCTCGAACACCAGCGCGAGCAGTCCGCTGCCGAAGTCGGGCCGCATCACGCGCTCGTTCGGCGCGGTGAACAGCACCTGCTCGATCAGGTCGCGGATGTGGCCTTCGCGCGCCGTGGTCGCGGTGCGGCCGCTGCCGTCGAACGCGTAGGGAAAGTCGAGCTCGGCCATGGTGCTTCTCCGCGTCAGGTGGCGAGCACGCGCGTCTGCGCCGCCACCGGCAGCATCGGCGTGCCGGTCGGGATACAGGTCGATTGCCCGGCCATCGTC
>JAURVW010000774.1 GCA_030655275.1 Solirubrobacteraceae bacterium | reverse complement strand
CGCGGCGCCGCGTGGACTGCCGCAGATCGACGGGCTGATCGGCGACGCCGCCTGCACCAACGACAGCGAATGCCGCGTCATCGGCGTCGGCGCCCGCGCCTGCGGCGGCCCGGAGGCGTACCGGGCCTGGTCGGCCACGCGCACCGACGCGGTCCGGCTCGAAGCCCTGGTCGCGCAGGACGCCGCCGCCCGCCGCGCCGAGATCGAACGCTCGGGCATGCTCTCGACCTGCGACATCAAGCGCGCGCCGACCGTCAGCTGTGTGCGCCCGTCGCAAGGCGCGGGCCGCTGCACGCTCGAGCCGGCGGGGGGCGGAAGCCGCTGAAGGGACCGGCCCGGCGCTCGGGGAGCAGGGTTTCGACACTCTGGATGCGGGCGGATGTCGGGGCGGCTCGAAGGCCGCGCGGCACGCTGGCGCGGCATTTCGACGGGTTCGATGCGAACGGATGTTGAAGCGTTGTGACGTGGTCGCTGCCCCCGCCGCGCCTCTCGGTTTCATGGAATTTCATGGCATTTGCAGGACGCCCCGCAGCCTCGCGGAAAACACTGGCGGCACTGATTCTTCGAGTGCCACCATGCAGGACATCCACCCCCTCGGCAACTTCATCGTTGCCATCGTCATCTTCCAGTTGATCCCCGGCCCGGGCACGCTCTCGATCCTGCGCGCGACCGCGGACCACGGCCTCAAGGCCGGCTTCGCGTCGGTGGCCGGCACGCTGCTCGGTGGCCTGCTGTGCATGCTCGCCGCGGCCAGCGGCCTGGAGGCGGTGCTGCGCGGCCGCCCCGAGATGACGCAGCTGATCCAGTGGGCCGGTTCGCTCTACCTGGCCTGGATGGGCTGGCGCCTCTTGAGCGTCGCGCGGGGCGCGTCGAATGCGGGCCCCGAGGCGGCACCGGCGCTGGGCCAGCACCTGCGGCGCGCGCTCGCGGTCAGCCTGACGAACCCGAAGGTGATCCTGTTCTACTTCGCGCTGTTCCCGCTCTTCATGAGCGCGCCGGACACGGCCGGCAACTCGCTCGCGACGATGATCGCCTGCGTCACCGGCATCAGCTTCGTCTACCA
>JAURVW010000559.1 GCA_030655275.1 Solirubrobacteraceae bacterium | reverse complement strand
TGTGCATCAAGTGCGGCAAGGTCGAAGAGTTCGTCGATCAGGAGATCGAGCGACGCCAGAAGCGCATCGCGGTCGAGCGCGGGTTCGAATTGATGGACCACGCGCTCGCGCTCTACGGCGTCTGCTCCGACCCGGCTTGCCGCGGCAAGTAGGAAACTGGCAGGCTGCTGGTCGCGCGTGTAGGACGCGTCCGGTTGCGGCGCGACCTGGCCTCGCTGTAGCCTCGACGCATGAAACACGTACTGCGTTGCCGCTGCGGCACCATTCGAGGCGAGGTCGATGCCGATGGCTCGGCCGGCCGCGCCATCTGCTATTGCAAGGACTGCCAGGCCTACGCGCGCCACCTGGGGCGCCCCGAAGTGACGCTCGACGCGCAAGGCGGCACCGAGATCGTCGCCTGCCTGCCGTCGAACGTGCGCTTCAGTGCCGGCCTGGAACGGCTCGCCTGCCTGTCGCTCAGCGACAAGGGCCTGCTGCGCTGGTACGCCGACTGCTGCCGCACCCCGATCGGCAACACGCCGCGCGACCCGAAAGTCGCCTACGTCGGTCTGGTGCGCGATTGCCTGCCGGGCGAAGACCGCGTGCTCGACGCCGCGTTCTTCCCATGCTCGATCGCGCTCAACACCGGCTCGGCGCAGGGCGCTGTGCGGTCGACGCCGTTCTCGACCGCCCTCGGCGTCTTCAAGATCATGAAGAACGTGCTCGGTGCGCGGCTGAGCGGCGGCTACAAGCGCAATCCGTTCTTCGATGCGACGTCGGGCCGGCCGATCCGGGCGCCGCATCTGCCGAACGCGAAGCCGGCTGGGTAGGGCACGGGCCGGCTCAACCGCCCTCCCACGTCGCCGCGATCAGCGCTGGGCAGGCGGCGGCAGCGGTGGCGTCGCTTCGCCCGCCGCGACATCGTCGCGGCGCGAGGCGTTGTTGTTCGAGGCGGTCACGTCGCCGCCACGGGTCGAGAGACTGGGGTCGGTGTCGGCGGTCTCGGGCGCGCGTTGCGCTTCGTTGCCGCCGGCCGAGGTCGCGCCCGGGCTGTCGCGTTCCTGCTGCATGCGCTCGAGGGTCTTGTCCTGCCGGGTCGGGCCGCGTTCGGGTTGGTTGTGCATGGCGTCTCCTTGAGGTGATCGGACCACCCTAACCGCAGCGCGCGACGCGGCGTGCCGGTGAGGC
>JAURVW010000555.1 GCA_030655275.1 Solirubrobacteraceae bacterium | reverse complement strand
GTAGACGCCAGGTTGCGTGGCCGGCACGCCGGGGTAGGTCACCGCGCCGCTCGGCTGCACCCCTCGCTTGCCGAGATCGCGGCCGCCGGTGGCGCAGCCCGACGCCGACTGAAGCGGCCCACACACGGAGAACGCCACGTCGCCGCGGTACTTCCCGGCGATCCCGTTGCTGTTCACCTGGACGTGCACCTCGGGCCGGCCACCCTGGGCGACCTCGCTCGCCGACAGCGTGGCCATGGTCGCCGACGTCA
This sequence comes from Solirubrobacteraceae bacterium, assembly GCA_030655275.1. GTDB lineage: Bacteria > Actinomycetota > Thermoleophilia > Solirubrobacterales > Solirubrobacteraceae > JAGIBJ01. The sequence goes on along the minus strand of JAURVW010000555.1, from coordinate 2,665 downwards.
GCGGTGGGCTCGTCACGTCGGCGCAGGTGAGGAGCGGCGCCGGCTGTGCGTTCCAAGCGTCGCCCGACCAGTTCGACCGGACGCAGACGCGGCTCACGCCGGCCGGCACCGTCCAGACCGGCGAGGTCGCGCGCCCGTCGACCGTGTCGATCACGCCGAGGAGCTCGGGGTCGGTGCAGCCGCCGAGTGAGCCGTCGCAGGCGCTGAACGACGCCCACGGCGTGCTCGCGGGCGCCGGCGAGGGCGCGCTGTGGCTGCCGACGACCGTGGCGGAGAAGGTGCCGCCGCGCACCACGGTGGTGCTGCTCGGCGTGATCGAGACGCTCGGCAGCGTCGGGTTGACGACCTTGAAGCAGCCGCCGCTCGACGCCGAGGCGTCAAAGGTCGCGTTGCCGGCGTACGTCGCGCGGATGCACCACCAGCCGAGGCCGGTCGGCCGGAACGTCGCCGCGGTGGCGCGTGCCGGATTGCCCCCACCGGAGATCGTGGCGGAGCCGGCCGACGTGCCGCCGGAGACGCATCCGCTCTCGGCGGCCATCGGGCCGCACAGGTGGAAAGCGACGCTGCCGGTCGGCGACTGCGCGCCATCGGTGTTGGCGACGCGCGCGCTCGGCTGGATCGTCGATCCGAGCTGGGTGACGCCCGGGGCGATGGGCGAGATGGTGGTGGCGAGTCCGGCCGACGCGCTGGCGGGCGACAGGACGGAGGCGACCGCGACGAGCGCGAGCAGCGCGGGGCGCGCTCGCCGGGGGAGACGGCGGCGGTGGGTGGGCATCGCGCCCATCCTCGCGGACGTCTCGGCGCCAGGCAATGGCCCACCCCCTAGACATGTTCCCTAGGGTTTCACGGCGCTCCCTGGCTGCCGCGCCCCAGGAGCGACGCAGCCTCAGGCCTGGGCCCCGGCCACCCCGTCGACGACCTCGACCCGGTTGCGGCCGAGGCTCTTCGCGGTGTAGAGCGCCCGATCGGAGAGGCGCATGAGCACCTCGCCGCCGCCCGCGTGGTCCGGCAGGACGGCGATGCCGAAGGAGGCGGTCACGTCGCGGTCGAGTCCGGCGACCGGCTCGCGCTGCAGCGCCGCGCGTAGTTTCTCGGCGAGATCGACGGCCCCGCGCACGCCCGTGTCGGGTGCCAGCACGAGGAACTCCTCGCCCCCGAGTCGACCGCAGAAGTCGCTGGAGCGCACGCCCTCGCGCAGCAGCGAGGCGGCGTGGGCGAGCACGGCGTCGCCCGTCTCATGGCCGAAGCGGTCGTTGATGTCCTTGAAGCGGTCGAGGTCGATCGTGATCGCGGCGAGTGGCTGCACGGAGCGCGAGGCCTGCGACACCATGCGCGCGAGCGTGTCCTGCACGGCGCGGCGGTTCGGAAGACCGGTGAGGGCGTCGGTCGACGCGCGCTGCTCGGCGAGCGCGAGGTTGCGTAGGTTCGCGAGCACCGGCGCGGCCTGCGTGACGGAGTCGTGGACCCGTCGCTCGGCGGTCTCGTCCAACGCGTCGCCGGTCTCGATCAGCACCGACCCCGACACCTTTCCGCCCACGAGCAGTGGTTCGCAGGCGATCCGAGCCCCCGTCTGGCCGCAGAGGTCGCAGGTGAGAAGCCGTTCCGTCAGACCGTCGGAGCGCTGCGGGCGCCCGAGCTTGATCGCCAGGCACGACGCCGCGTCTGCGGAGCCGAGCCGTTCGGACAGGACGGAGACGTCGTCGACGGGCGTCATGGCGTCGAGGCGGTTGTCGTCCTCGTTGCGGTCGAGCACGGTGGCGCGGGCCCCGTGCACCGTGAGCTCGAGGTGTCGCTTGAGCAGCCGGTGGCCCTCGTCCTCGGAGCCGACCACCTGGATCACGTCGATGAACTCCTGCTGGGAGGACCGGTAGCGCGACTCGCGATCGGCGACGCGCCCGCGGTTCAGCGAATCGCGGCGCAGCAGGGCGAGCGCGCCGAGGCCGATCAGCAGGGTGAGGAGCAGGATCTCGCCGGCGGACTTGCGGCCCGCGACGTCGAGATCGTGATTGCGACGGTCGACGAGACGCGTCTCCAGGTCGGCGTTGCCGGCGCGCATCTCGTCCATGAGCGCCTTGCGCTCGAGCGCCTCGGACACCATCCCGCGGTAGGTCGGGTCGGCACGCTTCTTGGCGATCTGCACGAGGGCCATCGCGCGCCACTGGGCGTCGAGCGAGCCGTGGCGCCGCACGAGCGTCTCGGTCTCGGCGTCGCCGTCGGCCGTCTCGTCGAGGACCTTGCGGGAGGCGACCGCGATCTCGTGACCCTCGCGGAAGGGCACCAGGAACTCGTCGCGGCCGTTGAGGAGGTAGCCCCTCACGCCGGTCTCCTGGTCGAGCATGCCGGTCTGCAGTCGCGTCGCGGCCTGGGTGCGGGCGTCGGCGCGGGTGGCGGCCGAGCGCTGCAGCGAGGCCGACGAGAACATGCCGCCGGCCACCAGCAGGAGGGCGAGCGGAAGGAGAAGGAGGGAGAGACGGGCGCGGTTCATCGGTCGACCCAGGCCTGCCCGGCGAGGGCCCGGCGGAGTGGTCGTCACCTCGGTGATCGGCAGCGACGAAATCGACTGGAGCCGCGGGCGGCGCCAGGCGACGGACGTCACGGACACGTTTCGTCCCGGACGGGTGGGGCGAAACGTGTCCGTGGCGGGCCGCGGCGCCCGTGGCGTGTC
>JAURVW010000540.1 GCA_030655275.1 Solirubrobacteraceae bacterium | reverse complement strand
GACGACCTCGCTCACGTCACCCACGTCGGTCGAGGCGCCGACGGTGATCGGCTCGCCGGGTGCGTAGCCCAGCGCGAGGAGGTGCTCGGCGGCGAGGTCGGCGAGTTCGGCGTTGTAGGTGAGCGGCTGCATCGACTCCGTGTCCTCGAAGGTGACCTCGCAGTCGTGCATCTCGGCGGCGCCGCGAGCCACCTGGTCGAGGCGCTCGATCAGCACGTCGGCCCGCTCGCTGCTCTGCGCGCGCACGCCGAAGCGGGCCACGGCGCGATCGGGCACCACGTTCCACGCCTCGCCGGTCTCGGTGAGGATGCCGTGCACGCGCTCGGCATCCATCGAGTGCTGTCGCAGCTGGGCGGTCGCGGTGTAGAAGGCGACCGCGGCGTCGAGCGCGTTCTTGCCGAGCCACGGCGCGACGCCCGCATGGCCGGTCGCTCCGGCGAACACGTACGACCGCGCACGCATGGCGTTGAAGCGGCGCGCGGGCGCGCAGAAGGGCGCCCCGTGGAAGGCGACCGCGCCCGTAATCCCATCGAACATGCCGGCGCGGAGCATGGCCGGCTTGCCGAACCCGATCTCCTCGGCCGGGCAGCCCAGCACCTCGATCGAGCCGTTCGGCACGCCCGCGCGCGCGAGCGCGAGCGCTGCTCCGATCGACGCCCCCGCGATGAGGTTGTGGCCGCAGCCGTGCCCGATCCCCGGCAGCGCGTCGTACTCGCCGAGGATGGCGATCCGCGGCCCGGGCACGCCGGTGTCGATCGTCGCGCGGAAGGCCGTGTTCAGGTCTCCCTCACCCCACGTGACCGTGAAACCCGCGGCCTCCAGCAAACCCGCGCAGGCCCGGCTCGACCGCACTTCGGTGCGCGCGACCTCGGGGTCGGCGTGGATCGCGCGAGCCAGCGCGAGGACGTCGGAGGCGACGGCATCGACGGCCTCATCCACCGCGGCATGGATGCTCGACAGGCTCGGTCCGCTCATGACGCCGAGTCTAAGGATCGTCGAGAGGCCGACTTCTGGAACGGCGTTCTTGACACGCTCCGCAGCGGCTGAAACGGTCACGGGCGTCCCCTCTGGCGTCCTGTCCCCGCCCGGTCGCCACCTGTCCCCACCGTAGGTGCCCATGTCTCAAGATGTTTCGGTGTTGCGTCAGCGACACCGCGCCCGCCTCGCTCTCGGCGCGGGTCTGCTCGCCCTTCCGCTCCTCTCGGCCGCCGTTCCGAGCGCCGTCGCGGCCCCCGGCTCGCCGAAGACGATCGACACGCCGTTCACCGCCGAGTGCCGATCGAACTTCTCCTCCGACACCCGCTCGCTCCCGGGCGTGTCGCGGGTCGTCGTCCCCTCGTCGATCTCGAGCGGCGACACGCTGAGCGTGAGCCGTTCGACGGCCTACACCTTCAACTCCACCTGGACGAGCGGCGTCGACAAGATCACCGCCGCGGGCATCCGCGTCGGCGTGATCGGCACCTACAACTGGCCGCTCTAC
>JAURVW010000532.1 GCA_030655275.1 Solirubrobacteraceae bacterium | reverse complement strand
GTGGTCCTCGTGCTCATCGCGTGCTTCTACTCGTTCTCGAAGCACACCGTGCTCACGACCGAAGGCGCGCGGGAGCTCGAGTACCTGAAGGGCGTCGAGGAGTTCATCCGCGTCGCGGAGGCGGACCGGCTGCGCATGCTGCAGTCGTACAGCGGGGCGGAGCGCCGCACGGACAGCGGAGCCGATGTCATTCACGTGTACGAACGCCTGCTGCCCTACGCGATGCTGTTCGGCATGGAGAAGGAGTGGGGCGACGTGCTCGAGCGCGTCTACTCCGCCGAGCAGCACGGTCCGTCCTGGATCGGTGACCCCTCCTCCCCCTACGTCGGGGTGTACCTCTCCTCGTTCACGGCATCGTCGCATGCGGCAGCGACGTACAGCTCGCCGTCCGCCGGGACGTCGTCGAGCTCGGGGGGCTCGTTCGGTGGAGGGTTCTCCGGCGGCGGGGGCGGGGGCGGATTCTCCGGCGGGCGCTGAGAGGCCCGGCGGCCGCTGGAGCGCCCGCAGCGCGTCAGATCAGCGCGGGCGGATCGGATGCTTCGCGCAGCGCGCGCTCGACGGTCGACTGCACGAGCGCCGAGAGATAGCCGCCCGGGGTCTCCACGCCGATCTCGCGCAGCCGCGCGGTCGACTGACCGATGATCGACCGCGAGAACTCGGTCGCGGTGTGGATGGCGTCGGCGTAGGCCGGGCGATCCTCCTCGGCGATCACGACGGGCTCGCACCCGATCTCCACGGCGAGGGCCTGGGCGATCGGCAGCACCGCCGCCGGCGCCGTCACGGCAGCGAAACCCGCCTGCAGCTGCCGCAGGTCGATCGATGTGCCGGTGAAGGTGATCGCGGGATGCACGGCCAGCGGAATGGCTCCGCGCTCGGCGGCGGGACGCAGCACCCCGATGCCGTGAGACGCGTCGGTGTGCAGCACCAGCTGACCGACCTGCCAGCCGCCGACCTCCGCGATGCCCGCGACCAGCGAGGGAAGCTGTTCGGTCGGGACCGCGAGGATGACCAGCTCGGCGCGGCGCACGACCTCGAGAGCGTCGAGGACCGGCACATCCGGCAGCACCGCGGACGCCCGCTCGTCGTCGGATCCGCTCGTGATACCGACGACGGCATGCCCGGCACCGCCGAGTGCCGCCCCGATGACGGGTCCGACCCGCCCCGCGCCGATGATGCCGACGCCGAGGCGCC
>JAURVW010000525.1 GCA_030655275.1 Solirubrobacteraceae bacterium | reverse complement strand
CCGCGCCGTTGCGCGCGCCCACGAGGCGACCGGCGGCGATCCGGCCGCGGCAGCCCGGGACGCGGCGACCGAGCTTCGTGACGCGTGCCGTCGAACGGCCGCCGTCGCATGAGCCGCGCTCCACTGAAGACGCTCACCGCGGCCGTCTCGATCGCGGCCGCCCTCGCGACGGGCACGACGTCCGCGCACGCGGCCGAGCCGTCCGTCATCGCGCCGTCGGCCGCCGTGATCGAGACCACGACCGGCACGGTCCTCTACGAGAAGAACGCCGACCAGCAGCGTGGGATGGCGTCGACGACCAAGCTCATGACGGCGCTCACGGCCCTCGACGAGAAGCCGCTCAGCACCGTCTACACCGCGATCGACTACGGCGGCTCGGCTGCGGAAACGCGCCTCGGCCTGATCGGGGGCGAGAAGATGACCCTCGCCGATCTCGTGCGCGCGATGATGCTCCCGTCCGCCAATGACGCCGCGCAGACCATCGCCATCCGCAGCGCCGGCACGAAGGCCAAGTTCGTGGCGCAGATGAACGCCAAGGCGAAGGAGCTGGGGCTCACGCGGACGCACTTCACGAACTCGATCGGCCTCGACGCCCCGACCCACCGCACCACCGCGCTCGAACTGGCGAAGATCGGCGCGGCCGCCCACGAGAACCCGTTCCTGCGCGCGACGGTCAAGCGGTCACGGATCACGCTTGCCAGCGGCGCGATGCCGCGCACGATCGTGAACCGCAACGGCGTCCTGGGCCTCAAGCTCGGTGGGGGAGCGGTGGTCGACGGCATGAAGACCGGCCACACGACCGCCGCCGGCTATTCGCTCGTCGGCTCGGCCACCCGTGGCGGCGTCTCGATCGTGTCCGTCGTCCTCGGCGAGCCGAGCGAGGCCGCCCGCGACGCCGACAGCGCCAAGCTCCTGCGCTGGGCGAGTCGCCTGATGGTGCGTGACGAGATCGTGAAGGCGGCCGACCCGGTCGCCAACGTTCCCGTCTCGAAGGGCAAGGCCGAAGCGGTGAAGGCGATCACACCCGAGTCGGTGCGGCGCGTCATCGCCCGCGGGGCAGAGGTCGAACTCACCCCGGTCGCGATGTCGCCGGGCCTCGAGGCGCCCGTCCGCGCCGGCGTCCCGGTCGGGACCGCCCAGGTGCGCGTCAACGGTGAGCTCGTCGAGACGGTCCCCCTCGTCACGGCCTCGGCGATCGAGCGCCAGAGCACCCTCGCGGCGATCGCGGAATGGTTCGGCGACCACTGGAAGGGTGCGCTGCTCTCCCTGCTGCTCGTCCTGGGCGGTACCCTCCTCATCGTCGGGGGACTCAGGTCGGGTCGCCGGGCACCCACCCGTCCGCGCACCTCCGCGCCGGTCGAACCGACGGAGCGGACCACCGCACCATGATCATCACGGTCACCCTGAACGCCGCGATCGACAAGACGTTGATCGTGCCCAACTTCCAGCCCGGTCGCCGTCACCGCACGGTCGAGCAGGGCACCCTGCCGGGTGGCAAGGGCGTCAATGTCGCCCGCACGCTCAAGCGGCTCGGCGTGCCGGTCATCGCGACCGGCTTCCAGGGTGGCCCGACCGGCACCCGCATCGTCGAGGCCCTCACCGACGAGCAGGTCCTCAGCGACTTCGTGCGCATCCGCGAGGAGTCCCGCACCAACACCGCCCTCCTGGACCCGACGAACGGCGTCCAGACGGAGATCAACGAGCGCGGCCCGCAGGTCACGGAGGCCGAGGTCGAGCACTTCCGGAGCAAGCTCCTCTACCTGGCCTCGGGCGCGGCGATCGTCATCTTCGCCGGCTCCCTGCCCCGCGGCGTCGACCCCGGTCTCTACGGCGAGCTCATCCGCGACCTGCGATCGACCGGCGTCACCGTCGCCGTGGATGCCGAGGGTGAGGTGCTCAACCTCGCCTCGCGCGGCGGCCCGACCCTCGTCACGCCGAACCGCCGCGAGGCCGAGGAGCTCGTCGGCTACGAGTTCTCCGGCGACGCCGACGAGGAGCTGATCGAGGCGCTGGCCGCCGTCCGTCGTCTCGGACCGGCCGAGGCCCTCATCACCCTGCCCGACGGCTGCGCGGCCGCCCTCAAGCACGGCACGGGGATCAAGGTCCACCGGGCCCGGATCCCCCAGCGCGAGGCCGTCGCGCCGATCGGTTCGGGCGACGCGTTCCTGGCTGGCTTCCTTGCCGCCCGCTACCAGGGCCGCTCCGATGGCGATGCGCTGCGCTACGCCGTGGCGTGCGGTGCCGACTCGACCCAGCGCCTCGGCGCCGGCGTCGTCGATCCCGACGAGGTCGCCCGTCTGTCCGACATGGTCGAGCTCGCCGAGCTCGAAAGCGACCCGGCCACCGCCTGAGATCGCGCTTCCGGGCGTGCCCGGTCGCTCCACGTTCTCCCTGCACTCGGCAGCCTGGCGCCACCGGGGGATCGACCCTCCGAAAGCGTTGCTACAGTCGATGCTTCGGTCCTGGTCCCGCCCTCTCAGGCAGGCACCCGGCACCGTGGCGTTCGTTCGTTCACAAGCCGCCCCGACGAGGGGGCGCTTCGACCACCCTGGGGTTGCACCACGCATGGAGATTGAGATCGGTCGAGGCAAGAAGGCGCGTCGCGCCTATGGATTCGACGACATCGCGATCGTCCCTTCCCGCCGGACACGCGACCCCGACGACGTCGACATCTCGTGGAAGCTCGGCGACTACCGCTTCGAGCTCCCGCTGCTCGGTTCCGCGATGGACGGCGTCATCTCGCCGAAGACCGCCGGCATCATCGGCAAGCTCGGCGGCCTCGCCGTGCTCAACCTCGAGGGCATCTTCACCCGCTACGAGGACGCCGACGAGCAGCTCGAGCGCATCTCGAAGCTGCCGAAGGACGAGGCGACCCGTGAGATGCAGCGCATCTACCAGGAGCCGATCAAGCCGCACCTGATCCCGCAGCGGATCAAGGAGATCAAGGACCAGGGCGTCGTCGTCGCCGCCTCGCTCACGCCGCAGCGCGTGTCCGAGCACTACGAGTCCGCGCTCGACGCCGGCCTCGACATCCTCGTGATCCAGGGCACCGTCGTCTCCGCCGAGCACGTCTCGGAGGACGAGTCGCGTCCGCCGCTCAACCTCAAGCAGTTCATCCGCGAGGTCGGCATCCCGGTCGTCGTCGGTGGCTGCGCCAGCTACCACGCCGGTCTGCACCTCATGCGCACCGGCGCGGCCGGCGTGCTCGTCGGTGTCGGCCCGGGGGCTGCGTGCACCACGCGCGGCGTCCTCGGCCTCGGTGTCCCGCAGGCCACGGCCATCGCCGACGTCGCGGCCGCCCGCCTCCAGCACATGCTCGAGACCGGCGACTACGTGCAGGTGATCGCCGACGGCGGCATGCGCACCGGTGGCGACATCTCCAAGGCCTTCGCCTGCGGCGCCGACGCCGTGATGATCGGTTCCCCGCTCGCCCGCGCGCACGAAGCACCGGGTCGCGGCTTCCACTGGGGCATGGCCACCTTCCACCCGGACCTTCCCCGTGGCGCCCGCGTGCAGACCGTCCAGAACGGCACGCTCGCGGAGATCCTCACGGGTCCGGCCCACGAGAACGACGGCACCTTCAACCTGATGGGCGCCCTCAAGACCTCGATGGCCACCACGGGCTACAAGGACATCGCGGAGTTCCACCGCGCCGAGGTCATGGTCGCTCCGTCGCTCCAGACCGAAGGCAAGCTGCTGCAGACGTCCCAGGGCGTCGGCATGGGTTCGCGCGGCGGCAAGTCGTAGTGAGCATCCCGGCAGGCGCCGACGCTCCTGAGCTGGCCACGGCCGCCCAGGAGCGTGTCGTCGTCCTCGACTTCGGCGGGCAGTACTCCCAGCTGATCGCGCGGCGCGTCCGCGAACTCGGCGTCTTCAGCGAACTGCTTCCGGCGCATGTCGGGATCGAGCAGCTCTCCAAGAACCCGCCGCAGGCGATCATCCTGTCCGGCGGGCCCGCCTCGGTGTACGCACCGGGGGCCCCGGAACTCGACCAGCGTCTGCTGGAGCTCGGCGTTCCGGTGCTCGGCATCTGTTACGGCATGCAGTTGCTGGCGCACGCGCTCGGCGGCAAGGTCGAGGGTGCCGACGTCGGCGAATACGGCCGCAGCGAACTGACCGTCCAGGACTCCGGCGTGCTGCTCTCCGGCCTTCCGGAGGTCCAGCCCGTCTGGATGAGTCATCGCGACACCGTCTACGAGGCGCCGCCCGGCTTCACCGCGCTCGCCTCCTCGACGAGCTCGCCCGTCGCCGCCCTCGAGGACAACGAGCGTCGGATCTACGGCATCCAGTACCACCCGGAGGTCGTGCACACCCCGCACGGCCAGGCGGTGCTCCGGCGGTTCCTGCAAGACATCTCGGGGCTCTCGCTCACGTGGTCGGCGGCCAACATCGTAGAGGAGCAGGTCCGCCTGATCCGCGAGCAGGTCGGCGACCGGCACGTGATCTGCGGTCTCTCCGGCGGCGTCGACTCCTCCGTCGCAGCCGTCCTCGTCCACAAGGCCATCGGCGACCAGCTCACCTGCGTGTTTGTCGACCAC
>JAURVW010000521.1 GCA_030655275.1 Solirubrobacteraceae bacterium | reverse complement strand
GCCCGCACGCCGCGCACGCGCCCACCACGGATCACGAAGTGCTGCACCGCGGCCGCGAGCTCATCCTCGGCGATGCCGAACAGGTCGGCGTCCTCGTCCGGCTGCAGCACGAGGGCACTCCTGCCGAGCACCGCGTCGATCGCCGCGAGCTTGTCGCGGTACTTCGCCGCCGCCTCGTAGTCCATCGCCGCGGAGGCGGCCAGCATCCGTTTGCGAAGATCCTTGGTGAACCGCTCGTCTCCGCCGGCCATGAACGCGACGAAGTCGTCGACCATGGCGCGGTGCTCCTCGATCGTCACCGTCATGGAGCAGGGACCGCCGCACTTGCCGATCTGCCCGGGGAAGCACGGACGGCCCGTCTGCATGGCGCGCTTGTAGCTCGCGTCGCTGCAGGTGCGGATCGGGAACGCCTTGATCATCAGGTCGATGGTCTCGTGCACCGCCCAGACCTTCGGGAACGGTCCGAAGTAGCGCGCCCCGGGGATCTTGTGGTTACGGGTGACGATCACTCGCGGCGCCTCGTCGCCGAGGGTCACCGCCATGAACGGATAGGACTTGTCGTCCTTGTACCGCACGTTGAAGGGCGGATCGAACTCCTTGATCCACATGTACTCGAGCTGGAGCGAGTCGACGTCCGTGGGTACCACGGTCCATTCGACCGACGACGCCGTGGTGACCATGCGCCGGGTGCGCTCATGCAGGGTCCGCAGTGGAGCGAAGTAGTTCGAGAGCCGCTGTCGCAGGTTCTTCGCCTTGCCCACGTAGAGCACGCGACCTTCGGCGTCGCGGAACCGATACACGCCGGGGTCGGTGGGTATCTCCCCCGCCCGCGGCTTGTACGAGAGCGCATCCGCCATCAGCTGGCCTTCCGCGCGGAGCGCCCTTCGCCGAGGATCTCGCCGAGGAAGAGGCCGGTATGGCTCTCCTCGACGCGGGCGATCTGCTCCGGGGTGCCCGTGGCGATGATCTGACCGCCGCCGGAGCCGCCCTCGGGGCCGAGGTCGATGACCCAGTCGGCCGACTTGATGACGTCGAGGTTGTGCTCGATGACGATGACGGTGTTGCCCTTGTCGACCAG
>JAURVW010000516.1 GCA_030655275.1 Solirubrobacteraceae bacterium | reverse complement strand
CTGGTCGACGCCGGCATCCTCTCCGAGGCGACCGACCGCATCGCGACCGTCTCCGCTCTGGTGGTGAGTTTCGTCGTGCTTCCGATCACGATGGAGGTCGCCCTGAAGGGGCGCAGTCTCGGAAAGCTCGCGGTCGGCGGGCGGATCGTCCGTGTCGACGGCGGAGCCGCCGGGTTCCGCCACGCTTTCATCCGTGCACTGCTGGGCGTTCTCGAGATCTACATGACCTTCGGTGGCCTCGCCGTGCTCACCGGGGCGTTCACCGCGCGTTCCCAGCGGCTGGGCGATCTGGTCGCCGGAACGTACTGTCAGCGTGTCCGCACGCCGAAGCTCATCCCCCTCGTGCCGGTGCTGCCGCCGATGCTGCAGGGCTGGGCGCAGATCGCCGACGTCGCCCGCCTGCCCGATCGCCTCGCCCGCCGCATCTCGCAGTTCCTGCAGAATGCGCAGCGGATGGTTCCGGAGGCGCGTGCCCGAGTCGCACAGGACCTCCTCGCCGAGGCGACTCCCTTCGTGTCGCCGATGCCGGCCGCCCCACCGGAGGCCGTTCTGGTGGGCATCACGGTGCTGCGCCGGGAGCGCGAGCGCCGTGCGCTGGAGAACTCCGACCGACGGGCAGAGAAGCTCACCGGCCGTCGCGTCGGCGTCTGAGCGAGCCGGCTCGCCGACGTCAACGCCGATACCGGCGCCCCTCGTGCGTCAGAAGCGGATCGCATCGATCACCTTCACGCGCAGTGCCACGAGCGCAGGAATGAACCCGGACACCGCTCCGACGATCACCGAGGCCGCGAGGCCGACGAGGGCTGCGCGCATCGGGAAGGGCGGCACGTCCTGGATGCCGACGAACATCGAGTCGATGAGCCAGTCCGACCGCAGAACCGCGACCACGATGGCGATGCCGACGATCCCGGCCACGGTCGTCGCCACGAGGCTCTCCAGGAAGACGGAGAAGAAGACGCGTCCTGAGCTCGCCCCGAACGCGCGACGCACACCGATCTCGCGGACGCGCTGCCGCATGGCGACGAGTTGGATGTTGATCAGACTCAACGCCCCGAGGGCGAGGATCAGCGCCGCG
>JAURVW010000509.1 GCA_030655275.1 Solirubrobacteraceae bacterium | reverse complement strand
CCGCCTCGGCCTCGTCCCAGCGCCCCGTCAGGGCCAGCCCGTAGCCCAGGTACATGCTGGCGAGGCCCCACTGGTACGGGTCGCCCTGCTGTTCGAATTCGGCGCGGCAGGCGCGCAGGTGCGTCAGGGCTTCGGCGTAGTGACCGGCGGTCAGGAAGGTCATGCCGAGCGTGCTCTGCACATGCGCCGCGCCCCAGCGGTCGCCTTCGGCGCGGCGGATCGCGAGGGCCTTGGCCGCGTAGCCCGTGCCGCGCTTGAGCATCGAGGCGTAGACGCAGACCGCGCCGTGCACCGTGTAGGCGAGCGCCACGGCCGAGCGGGCGCGCCGCTGCTCGAGCAGGTTGACGCTGCGCAGGTTGATGCTGACCGCGCCGAGCAGATCGATGAAGCCGGTGAACTGCGACAGCAGGTGCGAGAGGTTCGCGAGCACCGTCCAGCGCGGGTCCGGATCGGGCGCGCCGCGCGGCGGCCGCAGCGTGTGGGCGACCTGTACGGCCGTCTCGCGAATCAGCTGCCAGACCACGCCGGCGCGCGTGCGCGGCACCCGTTCGCCCATCAGTTCATGGGCCTCGGCGAGCAGCTGCATCGCGCGCCGCGTCTGCCCGCGCAGGTGCAGCAGGATGCTCAGCTTGCGCCGCCGCTCGACCTGCACGGCGACATCGGCCGGCAAACCGAGCAGGCTTTCGTAGGCCTGCAGTGCCGCGTCGATCTGGCCGGTCGCGACCTGCGAATCGGCGATCGCCTCGGTGATGCGCGGCAGCACCGCGTCGCGCTCGACCGCCGGCAGGTCGCGCGCCAGCGCCATCGCGCGGCCGTTGAATTCGAGCGCTTCGAGGTGCGCGTAGTGCTGGCGCGCGACGTCGCCGGCGCGCAGCTGCGCGGCGAGCGCCTTCGCGGCGTTCGCGGAATGGCCGTGGTGATGCGCGAGCGCATAGACCTCGGTGTTGCCGCCACCGTCCGCCGCGGCCAGCGCGTCGCCGATGCGCTCGTGCAGGTGCGCGCGTTCGTCGGTGCGCAAGGCGTCGTAGAGCGCCTCGCGGATCTTGTCGTGCG
>JAURVW010000507.1 GCA_030655275.1 Solirubrobacteraceae bacterium | reverse complement strand
ACAACCACCCAAGAACGACAAAGGGCGCCCCGAAGGACGCCCTCTGTTTCAAATCTCAGTCGAGATCGAGGCTCAGACGAGCTCGATGAAGACCATCTCGGTCGAATCGCTGCGGCGAGGACCAAGCTTGAGGATGCGGGTGTAGCCGCCCGGGCGCGTCGCAAAGCGCGGCGCGACGTCGGTGAAGAGCTTGCCGACGATGTATTCGTCGTGACCGAGCTTCTTGAGGGCCTGGCGACGCGCGTGGAGCGTGTCGTCCTTGGCGAGCGTGATCAGCTTCTCGACTTCGGGCTTGACGGCCTTGGCCTTGGCGGCGGACGTCTTGATGCGGCCGTGCTCGATCACCTCTTTAGAGAGGTTCTGCAGCAGCGCCTTACGGTGGGCGCTGTCACGGCTGAGCTTGTGACGGGTCTTGTTGTGGCGCATGTCGCTCCGGTTAGTCCTCGCGCAGCGAGAGTCCGCGCGCCTCGAGAGTCTCGATGACCTCATCGATCGACTTGCGACCAAAGTTCGGAATCGCGGAGAGCTCGCTCTCGGACTTCGTGATGAGATCGCCGATCGTCTGGATGCCGGCGCGCTTGAGGCAGTTGTAGGAGCGGACGCCGAGGTCCAGCTCCTCGATGAGGATGTCGTCCATCGGCGATCCCGACGGGCCCGTGGTGAGGCTCGTGTTCGGGATCGGATCGAGTTCGGCGACGGGGCCCTGACGGAGTTCCTCGACGCGGTCCGGGTCCGTGAAGATCGCGAGCTGCTGGATGAGCACCTCGGCGGCCTCGCGGAGGGCACCCTTCGGGTCGATGGAGCCGTCGGTCTCGATGTCGAGCGTGAGCTTGTCGAAGTCGGTCTTCTGACCGACTCGCGCCTGCTCGACCGCGTAGGCAACGCGACGGACCGGGGAGAAGATGGAGTCGATCGGGATGACGCCGATCGGCTGGTCGGGCGACTTGTTCTCGTCCGACGGGCGGTAGCCACGGCCGCGGCCGATGGTGAGGTACATCTCGAGCGAGGTACCGCTCTCGAGCGTCGCGATGTGGACGTCCGGGGAGAGGACCTCGACGCCGGCGGGGAGGTCGATGTCGCCGGCGGTGATGACGCCCGGGCCCTTGGCCACGACGGACGCCTCGATCTCGGTTGCATCGGAATGCATCCGGCAGACGACGCCCTTGAGGTTCAGGACGATGTCGGTGACGTCTTCCTTCACACCGGCGATCGTCGAGAACTCGTGGGAGACGCCCTCGATTCGGACGGACGTGACGGCGGCCCCGGCGAGGGAGGAGAGCAGCACGCGGCGCAGCGAGTTGCCGAAGGTGTAGCCGAAACCACGGTCGAGGGGCTCGATGGTGAACGAGCCGCGGGTCTCTTCGACCGTCTCGCTCTTGATCTGCGGCACTTGGAAGTCGAGCATGCGTGTCCTGGGGTCAGTGCGGAAGGAACGCGACGCCCACCCCTGGGACGTCGCGCTTTGAACTGTCGAAAAGGCGGCTCGCTAGGGGTCGCGAGCCGCCGTGGGTGCGTTGGCTAGACGCGGCGCCGCTTGCGCGGGCGGCAGCCGTTGTGAGCCTGAGGGGACACGTCGCGAACGCTCAGAACCTCGAGGCCGGCGGCCTGGAGCGAGCGAATCGCGGTCTCACGGCCGGAGCCGGGACCCTTGACGAAGACTTCAACCTTCTGGAGACCCTGGTCGATGCCCTTGCGAGCAGCGGCATCAGCGGTCACCTGGGCGGCGAACGGGGTCGACTTGCGCGATCCCTTGAAGCCTGCACCACCAGCGGACTCCCAGGCAATGACATTGCCCTGGGGATCCGTCAGCGAGACGATCGTGTTGTTGAAAGAGGTCTTGATGTGGGCCTGGCCGAGAGGAATGTTCTTCTTCGGCTTGCGGCGGCCACGGGCTGGGCGCTTGGGAGCGGGCATCTAC
>JAURVW010000497.1 GCA_030655275.1 Solirubrobacteraceae bacterium | reverse complement strand
CCCGGCCCCGGCCGCGGTCACGGCGGCCCCGGCGGCGGCCCGCGCGCCACGGCCGACGACACCGCCCTCGTCGCGGCGCTCGTGAAGTCCACCGGCAAGAGCGAGGCGGACGTGAAGGCGGCGCTGGAGAAGGCCGACGAGGTCCGCGCGGCCGCGAGGAAGGCCCGCGCCGCCGAGTTCGCGAAGAAGCTCGCCAACCAGTTGGGTCTCGACGAGTCGAAGGTCGCCGCCGCGATCGAGGCCGCGCGACCCACGCCGCCCGCCCGCAACGCGAAGGAGGCCACCTCGCAAACCGCGTAGTCCGCCACGCCCCGGACGGCTGTGTCGCGGGCGTGACACCCAGGGCGTCGCGGCCGTGACAGACCGGGGCTTCGTGCCGCGAGAGAGTGGTCTCACCGCAGGGACACAACGACTGCGAAGACATACCGCCACTGCAGGCCCAGCGCTCCGGCGCCGCGGCCGCAGCGGGATCGGATCCGCCGCAGCGCCTGACGCGCTCGGCACGGCGCTCCTCGGAGCGCCGCACCTGGGGACGGGGCCCGGCCGGAAACGGCTGGCCCGGGACGGGGATCCAACGACATGAGAGGGGCGTCGCACCGGGGGGTGCGGCGCCCCTCGTCGTTCTCCGTCCGAGCCGAAATCCGCCACGACGGCGGGCAGGTCGTGCGAAGTCGCTGTGTCGCGAACGTGACACAGCGAGCGTTCGGTGGCCGACAGACGTGGCCCTGGATCGACGAGATCGTGGTTCCACCGCAGCAACCGAGCTGCACCGCACACCGCCACCGAGGACCACCACGATGCTCATCAACACCACGCCCATCTCCCGCCTGCAGCCGGCCGACCTCGCCGTCGCCAAGAGCTCCCAGCTCATGCCACACCGCTACGGCCGCCGCCCGCACCGCTACGGCCGCACGACGACGACGCAGCGTGGCCTCTGATGCCGCACCGCTACGGCCGCACCACGACGACCCAGCGCGGTCTTTGATGCCGCACCGCGACGGCCGCCGACCGGCGACCGGCCCCCGGAACGACGAAGGCCGCCCGATGGGCGGCCTTCTGAAGTGCGCCGAAGAGGACTCGAACCTCCACGGGATTATCTCCCACCAGGCCCTCAACCTGGCGCGTCTACCAATTCCGCCATCGGCGCAGGGAATGGACCGAGGACTATAGACGGGAGACGAAATCGATGCGTTCTCGTCGGCACCCGGCCGGACGATCTGCAGGAACCCCTGCGTGTTCCGCCGGATGGGGAGGTACGCTCCGAACGCATGTTCCCTGGTGACGAAGTCCTCCTCGACGAGCTGACGGATCGTCAGCGCGCGATTCTCGCGTGCATCCGCGACCACATCGCGACGAACGGCTACCCGCCAGCGGTCCGCGACATCGGCAAGTCCGTCGGCCTCTCCTCCTCCTCGACGGTCCACGCGCATCTCGCGCGCCTCGAGAAGATGGGCCTGCTCCGCCGCGACCCGAGCAAGCCCCGCGCGATGGAGCTCCTCGGCGTCGAGCCGGTCGAGCCGCAGGAGATCGATGGCGCCTCCATGCTGCCCCTGATGGGTGCCGTGCCCGCCGGTCCGCCGTCGCTCGCCAGCGACGAGGTCGAAGAGGTCGTCGCCGTCCCATCCGCCGCGGGCGGGCAGCGCGGCGAGTTCCTCCTGCGCGTCAAGGGCGACTCGATGATCCAGGCCGGCATCTTCGACGGCGACCTGATCGTCGTCCACCAGCAGCCGACGGCTCGCAACGGCGAGATCGTCGTCGCGCTGATCGACGACAACGAGGCGACCGTCAAGACCTTCTACAAGGAGGCCGACCACTTCCGCCTCCAGCCCGAGAACGACGCGCTCGACCCGATCATCGTGCGCGACGTGCAGATCGCCGGCGTCGTCGTCGGCCTGCTCCGCAGCTTCTAGCGACCGCGCCTGACGGCGTACGCGTCGAGGCGGCCTCCTAGGATCGCCGGATGACCGTCGCTCTCACGCCCGGCGCCAACGCCGCCCTGCCAGCCGCCCAGACCGTCGAGGTCGGGTTGCGCGCCCACACCGGTCACGCCGACCTGATCGTCCTGCTTCTCGACGCGGGCGGGAAGGCCGACGGCGACAACGGCGTCGTGCTCTTCAGTCAGCCCGTGAGCGCCGGCGGCGCGGTGTCGCTCGACCTCGCCTCCGACACCGTCACGATCAAGCCAGGCTCGCTGCCGGAGGCGGTCGATCGGGTGCTCGTGGTCGCCCAGGCCGATGGCACGCCCGATGTGGCTGGCTGTGGGGTCCTGACGGCCAGCGTCGTGGCCGACGGTGCCGCCGTCGCCACCGCTGCATTCGACGCGCTCCCGGCCGTCGCCACCCTGCAGCTCGTCGAGCTGTATCGCCGCGCCGGAGCCTGGAAGGTGCGCGCGCTGGGCGACGGCTATGCCGATGGCCTGGCCAAGCTCCTCACCGTGCACGGGGTGGAGGTCACCGACGAGCCGACGCCCGCCTCCTCCGCGCCCGCGCCCGCCTCGCCAGCGCCCGCGTCGACGCCGGCTTCGGCTTCGGCTTCGGCGCCCGATGATGCTGGATTGCCGTCGAGCGTCGACATGCGCAAGGCGTCGGGCAAGGTCGATCTCAAGAAGGGTCAGGGGCCGGTCCTGATGGAGAAGACCGCGCTCATCACCGCGCGGGTCTCGTGGAAGTCCGGCACCGACTACGACGTTTACGCACTCGTCCTGATGCGCGATGGCACCGCCGTCGATGTCGCCGCCTTCGCCGCCGAGGGCGTTCCGATCCGGATGGAGCACGCGGGCGTGAAGCACCGCGGCGACGTGCAGGCAATCCCGGGAGCCGAGGAGCAGGAGGAGATCCTCGAGATCCGGCTCACGCCCGAGGTGCTGGCCGTGGTGCCGGTCGCCTACTCGGCGATCACCAACGGAGGTGGGTCGTTCAAGGAGTACAAGGTGTCGCTCGCGATCGACAACGGCGCTGGGACCCAGATCACGATCCCCTCCCAGAACGCCAGCGACCACGCGGCGATCTTCACGTGCGTG
>JAURVW010000484.1 GCA_030655275.1 Solirubrobacteraceae bacterium | reverse complement strand
ACAACCATGGAGGCAACCCATGTCCCGCATCCACATCAAGCAGTTCGCACAAGAGAAAGGGCAGGCCGAAGCAGCTCTTCTGCTTGGCATGACCCAGGGCGGCCTCAGCAAAGCCATTCGAGTCGGCCGCGACATCTATGTGACGCAACAACCAGACGGCAGTTATACCGCCGAAGAAGTGCGTCCCTTTCCCTCGCAAGCGCCTGCCAAAAGATCCGCAGCCTAAATAATTTCTAACCACGAAAGGAAACGACCTATGTACGCAGACCAATCCCACAAACGCGACACACCCCGGAAGGTGCGTTTCAACAAAACCCTCGACCGGATTCTAGTCAGGGCAGCCGAACGCGCCGAAATGCAACACGCCACCTACCTGTACGAAATGATCGAGTGGGCCGTGGAAAACGGCGCAATCGAGGCTTTGAGTAAGGACGATCAGAAGTCTAGCGCGGCCTAGAGGCCCTATGGAGGTTACGTGCCTGAAATTGATCCTGGATTGGATTACGAAGACCTGTCTCCGAAAGTGAAAGGCAGGATCTCCGCCTATGCGCTGAGCAAAGGCTTAAGCATCGATGAAGTGCTCGAAGCACTTGCCATCGAGTTTGTTGCAATGGGAGGGCCGGCAATGATCGGGAAACCGAAAGGGCAAGTGCACCAATTGTTCCCTAAGGAGGGCCTGAGGCTTGTGCCGAAAGAGGGCCTCAAAAGTGACAGCTAAAACGCAGACACAAAAAACCCGACGGGCTAGGTCGGGTTTCTGTGTTTCACATTGCTTTAAGTTCTGGAGCAAATCATGAACTACACCGACAGTAGCGTCAAGGGGGTCTTTTGATGGCCCGCATCCGCACTATCAAGCCTGAGTTCTGGTCGAGCGAGCAGGTTATGTCCTGCACTCCTATCGCTCGACTTCTCTTCATCGGCATATGGAATTTCTGCGACGACGGCGGTAACCATCCTGTGTCGTCGCGGACCATTAAGGCCCTCGTCTTCCCTGGCGATGACATTTCCATTGCTTCGGTCGAAAGTCTGATCGGTGAATTGGTCGCCGCTGACCTTCTGATCACCTA
>JAURVW010000482.1 GCA_030655275.1 Solirubrobacteraceae bacterium | reverse complement strand
AGACCGAGCTGCTGACCGCCCAGCCGCAGGCCGGGCGCGACGCCGCCTCGCTGGCCGCCGCCGCCCTGCGCGACACCGCGGCGCTGGAGCGGGGTCTGGCGATGCGCACGCTCTACCAGCACAGCGCGCGGCGCAGCTCGTTCACCGCCAAGTACGTCGCCGCGGTCACCGAGCGCGGCGCCGAGGTGCGCACGCTCGACGAGTTCTTCAACCGGATGATCGTCGTGGACCGCCGGGTCGCGGTGATCCCGGCCAGCGACGACCTCAAGAGCGCCGTCGCCGTGCGCGAGCCGTCGGTGGTGGCCTACCTCGTCGACATCTTCGACCGCACCTGGGAACGGGCCCGCCCCTTCACCAACCGCGAGTCGGGCACGCTGCGCGACATCGCCGCCGAGCAGCGGGCGATGACGATCCGGATGCTCATCGAGGGCCACTCCGACCCGGTCAGCGCCAAGCGCCTGGGCGTCAGCCCGCGCACGTACGCCGGCTACGTCGCCGACCTCAAGGCGGAGTACGAGCAGGAGACCCGCTTCCAGCTCGGCTACGCCATGGGCCAGGCGGGCGTGTCAGGACACGAGCCGACGGACGCGGACGACGCCTGACCCCAGCGGGGACAGGCGTCGACGGTGCCGGTCAGACCGGCGGTGCTGGGGTCAGCGGCCGGGGCGGCACTGGCCGCCGCAACCCCAGCTGGTGTCACCGGCGTGGGCCGCGGGGGCCGCCATGCCGACGACGGAGGTGCTGAGGACGACAGCGGCCACGGTGAGGCCGAGCTTGCGCGCGAAGTTCATGAGGTTCCACCTTCTGGTCTCGGACCCACGGAATGGCCCGTGGTCGCATTGTCGGTCGGCGCCCGCCGTCGTGTCCGACGATCGGGCCTGCAAGAAGTTGCATTGCAGGTAAATGCACAGACGTGCAGTCCGAGAACGCTGCCCGCCAACGGCTGGTTACCCCGCCCGGCCGCGGACGAAACCTCGCTCTGGGGCCGAGTGGCGCAAAAAGCGAAGTCCGCCTCCAGCGGGCTGGAGACGGACGTCTGGCGGAGGCGGAGGGATTTGAACCCTCGATGGGGTTGT
>JAURVW010000086.1 GCA_030655275.1 Solirubrobacteraceae bacterium | reverse complement strand
GAGGATGCCGAGGAGGATGGGTCCGTCTTCCTCAACCTCGACTACTGGGATCCCCAGGTGCAAGAGATCGAAGTCGACGGCGCCCCGGTGGGCATGACGCTGACCGTCCGCGGCCTCTTCGGTCCCGAGGTCGGCGAGGCGCGGGTGTCGCTCGTCGACACGCAGATCCCGGAGCCTCCGGCATCCGGCGCCTGGCAGACGGCCCCTCCTCCGTTCCGGCTCGAACACGTCAACTTCGAACTCGCCCGTCGCTTCGGCACCGTCGTGCCCCAGTTCGATGACTCGGGGATCGCTTCGGTCGAGCGAGGCATCCGGCATTCTTCGCCGATCGCGCAGCTGGCCGCGTCGCTCCCCTCGGTGCGCCGTCTCGCACTCCGGGTGCATCTCGAGGAGGCAGGCGTTCTCGACGCGACCTCGCCTCCTCCGGCCGAAAGAGAGGCGTCGACCGAGGCCCTGCGAATGCTCCTCGCCTGTCTGGGAGACGAGGGTGTCGAGCAGGGCGACGACGGGTGGATCCCGCGCGTGCTCCTCGGCGAGCTGACCGAATCGCTGGGATGGACGGATGCCGAGGACGAGGCCGGCGTCGAACCGGTCGCAGCGCTGATGAAAGTCGCTCGAGAGGCGAGACTGCTTCGTCGGCTGCGAGGTCGTGTCGTCGTGACCAACGCAGGGCGATCACTCTTGCTCGGGCATCAGCGCGCGTTCGACGATGTGATCGACGCGGTGCGCGATTCCGGTCGGGGGCGCGGTTGGCGGTGGGCCGGGCAGTCGAGAGACATGACACTGGCGCTTCTCGCGATCGCCGACGGCTCGGCGCGCACTCTGGCCGAGCTCCCGGATCTGGTCGCAGCGGGGCGTGCCGCGTTCGATGCGAGTCAGGAGCGGGCCGCGGCGCACTTCGAGTCGCTCGCCGGGCCGCTGTTCGGAAGCAGCGAGTCGGCGAACGTGCCGTCCTCGGCCCAGGAGGTGACCGAGCGTTTCGCTGCGCTGTCGGAACCGGGTGCCTTCGGAGTGGTCAGCCCGGCGATGAGATCCATCGCGCGGGTGTCGTTGCTGTGACGCGTGTCGGCCCTACGCCCCGGGCCCCTCCCACCGCAGCAGGTCGCCCGGCTGACACTCGAGCACCTCGCACAGGGCATCGAGCGTCGTGAACC
>JAURVW010000464.1 GCA_030655275.1 Solirubrobacteraceae bacterium | reverse complement strand
GTAGCGCCGGCGGGCATGCGCGATGCCGGCGTTGCGGGCGGCCGCGAGCGGCAGCGCCTCTTCGCCGGACGGAAGCGCGACGACCTCGCAGCCGTCGAGCTCCGGGGCGACGTCGTCCATCGAGACGACCACGTGCGCGCGCGGCCGGCGGGTGCTCGAGCCGACGGCACGGATCTGGTTGCGGAGGTGATCGTGTCGGCCGCGTTGGATCGTGACGAGGACGGTCGTCACGACGCGGCCACCTGCGCGATGACCTCACAGAGACGCTGGGCGCCGAGGCCATCGTGGTACGAGGCCCAGCGCTCGCCACCGTCGAGGGCCGCGTCCAGCAGCCCCGGCCAGGCGTCTGGTGCCGGCCAGGTCTCGGCGACGGTCGCGAGGCCCAGCCGCTGCAACGCGCGGGCGTGCTCGTGTTGCTCGTCGAAGGGTCGGGCCTGCGGGATCGCCACGAGCGGCCGGCGCGCGGCGGCGACCTCGGCGACGCAGTTGTTGCTCGCCGCCCCGACGACGACGTCGGCGGCGCCCAGGGCGTCCCAGAGCTCGTCCCCGGATGCGTCGCGGCCGCCGAGTTCCGGAAAGCCTCCGAGGATGTCCCACGACCAGTCTGCGGAGGTCGCCTCGATCGCCTGCTCGACGTCCCCCGTGGTGAGGTCGATGCCGCCGCGCCCGAGCATCAGCAACGCTCGCCTTCGGCCGTCCGCTCCCGCCGAGCGCGCCGCCGGGTGCTCTTCGCGCGCGCCGTCGATCATCCGGTCGTCGAAGCGAGAGATGGGGCCGACGTGGTGCACGCGTCCCTCGGCGGCGGGCGGGGTCGGCGCGGCGCCCGCGGTCCACAGCGCCACCACGGCCGCCGCGCTGCGGTAGGCGAGCGTGTGCGGCGGATCGGTGCGGTCGCCATGCTGGGCGACGACGACGGCCGGCACCGACAGCAGCCGCGCGAGCAGGGCGATCTCGACCGACACGTCGACGACGATCGCTGCCGGGCGGGCCGTCTCGACCCACTGCGCGAACGCGGCGGAACGGCTCCTCAAGCCGTCCACCCGCAGCGGCGCCCAGTGCAGCGCGCCGCCCGCGGTGGGGTCGAGGGGGTCAGGCCGGCCGGGGTCGACATCGAGTGGCAGGGGGACCCAACGGTCAGGCGGGACGGACTCCGGTCGCGGGCCGCTGCCGAGTCCGACACACCCCGGAAGCCGTCGCGCGACGGCGGCGAAGCGCTGGGCATGGCCGGCGCCATGGTGGTGGACGTAGTAGCCGACGACCCCGTCTCGGTGGGCGGCGTTCACGCGCCGACGACGCCCTCGAGCTGTTCGTCGAGGCCGTACGGATCGGCCATGCCGTCGAGCGGGACCCCGGCGGGCCAGAGGGAGGCAGGCAGCCGGAACGTGCGCGGCTCGCGGATCGCCTCGTAGACGCGCTCGAAGCCGCGGCCCATCCCGTCGAGCCCCACGTGCTCGAGCGCGTAGGCGCGCACGTCGCGTCGGTCGAGCCGACTGGCGATCGCGATCGCTCGTGCCAGGGCTGCTCCGTCCCCGGGTGCTGCGAGCGCGCCACCGCGCGGCCCGATGACCTCGCGCAGTCCGCCGCGCGCGAACGCGGCGACGGGCGTGCCGCAGCTCATCGCCTCGGCGGCGGCGAGGCCGAACGGCTCCTCCCAGTCGGGCGACTGGATCGCGACCCGAGCTCCGCCGACGAGCCGGACCAGCTCTTCGTGGCCCAGGTGGCCCTCGTAGGCGACGCCCGCCCCGAGCAGCGGCCGAACATATTGCTCCCAGTAGGGCTCATCGAAGATCGGGCCGGCGAGGCGGATCGGGAGTCCGGCGGCGCGGGCCGCCTCGATCGCCAGATGCGGGGCCTTCTCGGGCACGATCCTCCCGGCCCAGGCGGCGTATGTGCCGCCCTCGCCGAAGCACCAGTGCTGGGTGTCGATGCCGTTGCGCACGATCGTGGGGCGATCGACGATGTGGCTCCACTGCTCGGCGAGCGCCGACGAGACCGCCGAGATGTGGAGCGGCCGATCGGCACCGGTGTCGTCGCGGAGCGCAAGGGCCGATTCGAGCCATGGCGTCGGCGGGCAGTGCAGCGTGAGGAGCGCAGGCGCGGCCAGCGTCGAAGCCATCGAAACGGGCAGGTAGTGCAGCGTGTTGATGTGGACGACGTCGTACGAGCAGGAGCGCGCGAGCTGCGTCATCAGCCCGAGGTACGCGTGGTGGGCGGAGAGGAAGGGTCCCGGCCGCGAGGCGACGTCGCGGCGGCCGTGCTCGGAGAACACCGCTTCGTTCATCACGAGCGGGACGACCTCGACCCCGGGGATCTCGGTGCCTTCCATCGCGAACAGGGTCACGGCATGGCCTCGCTCGGCGAGCCAGCGCGCGAGGTACCACGTGTGGCTCTCGACCCCACCGACGAACGGGGGCGCGATCGGTGCCGTGTGGTGCGCGATCAGCGCGATGCGCATCGGTCGGCCCGGGCGCGCGATCGCGGGGGCGAGAGGGCTCGTGGTCGAGGGTTTCAGCACGTCGACAAGGGTGCTCGACGGGGGGGCCCACCCCCCCGTCCTCGGGGGCCAAAGGCGGTCACCGTCGATTTTCCCCGCCGAGCGATCCCTGCGTCCTCGGCCTGCGTATCTCGGGGTTGCCTACCGGCCGAAGACGCCCCTGGCGACGGCTCCTCGAGGCGCGGGCCTCCCCGCGTGCTTCGACGAGCCGCCGCTCCCTGCCCAGGCAACGTCCCGACACGAGCGACCGATCCGCCTACCGTGGGGGCATGCGCATCGTCGATTTCTCACCCCTGCCCGACCGCTGGGAGGGCCGCGAACACCTCGACACCGCCCTGGGGAAGGTCGATCTCGGCGACGGTCGTCGCACGGATCCGATCGATACCGCGGCGGCGTTCGGCCTCGGGTTGCCCGCCGAGCTCGACGACGCGGCCGTGCGTGAGCGGGCCGCGCACGTCCGTGCCGAACTCGATGGATTGATGCCGGAGGGCTACACCGTGCGGTTCGAGCTCGCCGACGCCGAGCGGGAGAACGCCTCCGGCGCGCCGACCCACGTGCGCTGACGCGTTCCTGGGTCGACGCGGCCGATCACCGAGGCTCGGCTGCCGGCTGCCGGCTGCCGGCTACCGGCGGTCGAGCGGATCGCGGGTGCGCTCGACCACGACCCCGCGAGTCGTGCGGTTCATGAGGAACAGGCCGAGCACGAGGCCGACCGCTCCGACGACCATCAGGATCAGGCCGATCACCGACAGGTCGACGCCGTCGACCGAATCGGCCACGGCGAACTTGAGGATCGCGCCGAGCGCGATGAGGAACAGGGACGAGCCGATGGTCATCCCTGGAGTGAACTCAGCCGGAGGCGCCGATGTTATGAACTCGCATGACAAAAGGTGGTCCGGCGCGGTCAACGGGGCGCGCGTGGGCCTGCTGACCCCGTGACCGCAAGACGTAATGGTCGATCGCCCCCGAGGCGTAGTGTGATCGTTGCCACACGAAACTGAATCGAGTGCCTCATGGCCTCGCCCACCACCTCCGCCTCCTCCGCCACTCGGACCGAGGCACCGCTCACCGACCGCCAGCGCTCGATCCTTCGCGAAGCCGCTCGCTGCGACGAGCTCATCAGCGTGTTCGAGTACCCGCATCGGCGCCGCGAACAGCTGGGATCGACCTCGTGGGATCAGCGCAACGTCGAGCTGCCCAGCGACGCCGAGATCCGCGAGCTGGTCCGCGGCGGTTATCTGCTGCGGGGTCCGGTGAGCCCCGCCACCACCTTCGCGATCACCGATGAGGGGCGTTCCGCGATCTGAGGGCGGGGGGTCGCCGAGGCTGATCACTGTCGGACTTCGCCCCGTGCGCACCGTTGGCCGGTGCGGTCTGTGACCCAGCCCAGGCGTGACCGCGAAGCCCCCGGGGGCAGGACGCCCGCGGGGGTCTAGACCGTCGAGCGAGAGCCCGGCACCGTGCCGAGCCATGACTGCAGGGGAGTAGCCCATGCAAACGGCAACCAGTACAGAGCAGAAACGCGACACGGCATTCGGCGGTGACGGAGATACCGCTGCGGGCGAGCAGGCCAAGGACGCGCTCAAGGACGCGGCGGGCCAGGCGAGGTCGGCGGCGGGCGACGCGGCCGATGGGGCGAAGGAGAAGATCGCGGATGCCTCGGGGCAGGCGCGCGGACGACTGCGCGACCAGGTCGACGGCCAGTCGAACAAGGTCGGTGCACGCGCCGAAAGTACGGCCTCGGATCTGCGGAGCGTCAGCGAGCAGCTGCGCGCCCAGGGCAACGAGCAGCCCGCGCAGCTCGCCGACCAGGTCGCCGACCAGGTCGAGAAGCTCGGCGGGTATCTGCAGCGCTCGGATGCCGACCGCCTCCTGCACGACCTCGAGGAGTTCGGCCGCAAGCGCCCCTGGGCCGTGATCGCGGGAGGTCTCGCCACGGGCTTCATCGCGTCGCGCGTCCTGAAGGCGTCCAGCGGCGAACGTCATGCGCGGAACTCGACGGCGGCGGCGCCATCGCCGCCGGCCGGAGCGGGCTACGTTCCGCCCCAGGCGACCCCGGCGCCGTACACGCCGCCGATCGCCACGCGTGACCAGCCGACCGGGTCCCCGGCGCCCGGCGGTTCTTCGCCCTTGGGCGGTTCGTCCACCCTGGGCGGTTCTTCGCCCTTGGGCGGTTCGTCCACGGTGGGCGGTTCTTCGCCCCTGGGCGGCTCATCAACCACCGCAACCGGGGCGAGCCCCGGAGTCGGCACGCCGGCCGACGAGGGCGTGGGCACGCCGCCGATCAACGTGAACCGTCTGCGCGAAGAGGGGCTCGGCAGCGATGGCGCTCTCTGAATATCCCGCGCCGTCGGACGGCCGCCCCGAGCAGCGTGATGAATCGATCGGCGCTCTGCTCAAGCAGCTCTCCGAGCAGACGACGACGCTCGTCAAGCAGGAGCTCGAACTCGCCCGGGCCGAGCTCACGGAGCACGGCAAGCGCGCTGGCGTGGGTGCCGGGCTCGTAGGCGGAGGCGGCGTCGTCGCGCTCTATGCCGGCGGCGCCCTCACGGCCGCATTGATCGCCGCGCTCGCCACGGGCATGGCCACGTGGCTCGCGGCCCTGATCGTCGGCGGCGTCTACGCGGCCGTGGCCGGCGTTCTGGCGATCGTTGGCAAGAACAAGGTGGTCGAGGCGACTCCGCCGGCACCACAGACCGCTGAAACCATCAAGGAGGACGTGTCATGGGCCAAGACCCAGAAGACATCCGCCAGCAGATAGCTGAGACCCGCAACGAGATGAGCGGGACGATCGACGCTCTCGGCTACAAGGCCGACGTCCCGGCACGGGCGAAGGAGAACGTGCAGGGCAAGGTGGACTCGATCACCGAGAAGGCCACCGCCGTGAAGGAGAAGATCGTGGGACAGACCCAATCCGCAGCCGAGTCCGTTCGTTCGTCGGCGGGCGCCGCGCCGTCGACCAGCGACGTGAAGGCCCGGGCCACCGACGTCAAGGACGGAGCAGCTGCCCGGGCTTCGGAGGCGAAGGACACGCTCGCCGCGGGCGGTCAGCGCGCCGCCAGCGTCGCGGAGTCCAACCCGCTGGGCTTGGCGATCGGCGCCGTGGCGCTCGGGTTTCTCGGGGGCCTGCTGATCCCGGCCACGCGAGTGGAGAACGAGAAGATCGGACCGGCTGCCGACAATCTCAAGGAGCAGGTCCGCGACGCCGGGGCGGAAGCCGTCCAGCATGCGCAGGCGGTCGCAAGTGACGCGGTCGACGCCGCCACGGAAGCCGTCGACCGGGCGACCTCGGGTGCGAAGGAAGCCGCGCAGGATGCGGCGGAGTCGGTGCAGCAGTCCGGCAAGGAGCACGCGCAGGCCGTCGCCGGCTGACGCAGGGCGGGTGCGACGGTAGACGCGAGGGCGTCTGCCGTCGCGCGCCCGGCCACGCTCGTCGCCGACGGGATGAGCGCTGGCCAACCCGGCACAGCCCGGCTGTGACCGATCGTGGACCCGCTGTGGCGGCGGGCGCCCGCGACTGACCGCGGCACGGCGCCCGTCGCTCAAAGGCCCGGATCTACGGTCGCCGCGAACCACCGGCCACGCGACGCACCGAGGCGCCCGGGCCGCATCAGGAGTAGCGCATGTTCCATCGATTCGACCGTTTGCCCGCCGAGTGTCCGCCGCCGTCCCGCGACGCCGTCCGCTCCATCGAATCGGGAGCAGAGCGATGAGCGTCGTCAAGCAGGCTGCAGCGAAGGTCCGCGAGATCGCGACGGGCGAGCGTGGCGCCGTTGCCCGCCGCACCCTGCCGATCTTCGCGACGCCTCGCGAACTCCAGGAGCACTGGGACGACCCGAAGGTGCGGGAGACCGTGCTGGAGGGCCTCGAGATCCGCCCGGACGAGGTGATCATGCTGTTCGCCCAGGGACGGCCCGGCTGGGGGAACGAAGCCACGGCCGAGGTGCGGTTCACGGATGCCGTGCCCGAGATGGGGGCCGAGCTGCTGGCCGGCAAGCTCGTGCGGCGGTTCAAGAGTCTGGTGGAGACCGGCGAGGTGCCGACCACCGCCCACAACCCGTCGGCTCGTTCCGACGACGAGGAGTAGTCCCGTGCGCGCCCTGTGCTGGAACGGCATCAACGACCTGCGGGTCGAGACGGTCAACGATCCGCAGATCGTCAACCCCCACGACGTGATCCTCAAGGTCGGGCTGAGCACCACGTGCGGCTCCGACCTCCATTTCATCGACGGCTACATCCCCGGCATGCGCGAGGGCGACGTGATCGGCCACGAGTTCATGGGCGAGATCGTCGAGGTCGGCCCGGAGGTCAAGAACTTCTCGGTCGGCCAACGGGTCGTGGTGCCGTCGTTCATCGGTTGCGGGCAGTGCCACTACTGCAGCAGCGACCAGTGGTCGCTGTGCGACAACTCTCACCCCAAGCCCGAGCTCTCCGAGCCGCTGCTCGGCTACCCGACGGCCGGCATCTACGGCTACACGCATGCCTTCGGGGGCTACGCCGGCTCGCACGCCGAGTACATCCGGGTGCCCTACGCCGACTCCGACTGCTTTCTCGTCCCCGACGGCGTGAGCGACGTGCAGGCGCTGTTCCTGTCGGACGCTGCCCCGACGGGATTCATGGGGGCCGACTTCTGCGACATCAAGCCTGGCGACACGGTCGCGGTGTGGGGCTGCGGCGGCGTCGGGCTCATGGCGCAGCAGTCCGCGTTCCTGCTGGGCGCCGAGCGCGTCATCGCGATCGACCGTCTTCCCGAACGGCTCGAGATGGCCCGCACGCACGTCGGATCCGAGACGCTCGACCGCACCTCGATCGACGGAGGTCCGGAGGCCGTGACGGATGCCCTGCGCGAGCTGACCGGTGGCCGTGGCCCGGACGCCTGCATCGACGCGGTCGGGATGGAGGCCGGCGGCGACGGCATCCAGCAGGCGTACGACAAGGCCAAGCAGCTGCTGCATCTGGAGACCGACCGCGCGCAGGCGCTCCGTGAGTCGATCCATGCCGTGCGCAAGGGGGGCACCCTCTCGGTGCTCGGGGTCTACGGCCTCACCGACAAGTTCCCGATGGGCCTCATCATGAACAAGGGCCTCACGCTGCGCTCGGCGCAGCAGCACGGCCAGGCCTACCTGCCCAGGCTCCTCGAGCACGCCGAACGCGGAGAGCTCGACACGTCGTTCCTGGCGACGCACGAGTTTCCGCTCGAGGACGCCGTGAAGGGCTACGACATGTTCAAACACAAGACCGACGGGTGCGTGCGAGCGGTCTTCCGGCCCTAGGGATCCCGAGGGTCGGAACGAGAGGGGTGGCGTGCTGAGCGTCGGCGGCGGCGCCCGCCGTCGCTCGGGCGACCGCCTCTAGCCGCCGCGAAACTCTTTCGTCATGTGCGAATCAGCCTCTGGCCTCTAGGTTCCGGGCTCGTCGGCGTCCGTCGACGACGAACGATCGGATCCTCCATTGCGCGCCTTCCGCTGTGACCACTGCGGCCAGCTGCTCTTCTTCGAGAACAGCCAGTGCCTGAACTGCGAGTCCCAGCTGGGGTTCGTCCCGTCCGAGCTCGAGCTCCATGCGCTCGTCGGTGAGCGTGCAGACCTGAAGCGCTGCATCAACCTGGAGCTCGCGCAGTGCAACTGGATCGTCGAGGACGAGAACGAGGCGCTCTGCCAGGCCTGCATCACTACGAAGGTGCGCCCGGCCGACGGCGACACCGAGGGCCTCGTCGAGTTCGCCAATGCCGAGTCGGCGAAGCGGCGGGTCCTCTACCAACTGCTCGACATCGGCCTGCCCGTCGACCAGGACACCCTCAGCTTCGAGCTGCGTTCGAGCACGTCGGAAGCGGTGACCACCGGCCACTCCGCGGGCGTCGTCACGCTCGACCTGGCCGAGTCCGACGCCCCGCAGCGCGAGCAGCGCCGGCAGGAGCTCGGCGAGGCGTACCGCACGATGCTCGGCCATTTCCGCCACGAGCTCGGCCACTACTACCAGCCGATCCTGCTCACCTCCGAGGAGATCTGGGACCAGTCGCGTGAGGTGTTCGGCGACGAGCGCAAGGACTACCAGCAGGCGATGGACGAGCACTACGCCAACGGTTCGCCCGCCGACTGGGGCGACCATTTCGTGAGTGCCTACGCGACGATGCACCCGTGGGAGGACTGGGCCGAGACCTTCGCCCACTACCTCCACATCCGCGACACCCTCCAGACCGCCGGCGACTTCGGCCTGGAGATCAAGGGCCCGCAGGTCGTCAGCGACCATGACGACGAGTTCACCGCCGCGCCGGAGCCCGAGGCCGGCGAGCGCGGCTTCGCGGAGATCATCGACAACTGGCTGCCGCTCACCTACGCCCTCAACCAGATCAACCGCAGCATGGGCCAGCCCGATCTCTACCCCTTCGCCCTGGCCGACGACGTGATCGCGAAGCTGAGCTTCATGCACGACCGCTTCCACGCGATCGAGACCGGCGCCGAGGCCCCGGCGCCGCCGATGGACCAGGAGTGATCGACCCCTCCGGCTCGCCGGCGTGCCCGGCGCTGTGAGCTTCACCACGACCCGATCCGCAGCCGCGACCGCAGCGCTCGCGTTGGTGGTCGTCGGGGCGGTCGGAGCGTGCGGCGCTGATCAGGGTCAGGCCGACACTGCGACGGCCTCGGCCGTCCGTTCGACCCCCGCTGCGACCACGGGTGCTCCTGCGAGCACGAGCGTGGCGAAGCGCGGGGCGCGCAGCGTCGGCGGGTCCGCTGGCGTCGACGGCGGCGAAGGAACCAGTCCAAAGGGACGATTGCGCGATCTCGTCGAGGTCGACTCCGTCGGAGTGGCGATGCGCGAGGTGAAGATCACGTGGCTCAGCGGCGTGCACTTCGAGCTTCCCTCGCCGCTACGAAAGGCGGCGAGGGGCATCCTGATCTCCGTCACGATCGCCGATGATTCCGCCAAGGGCATCGGCGGAGACGGCGAAGGTGCCGCCGGTGACGACGAGACCGGCGGATATACGCAGGAAGTTCGCTTTGCGATACCTCCGCAGGCCAAGCGGTTCCCGGTCACCCTCCAGCGGCTCTCGGGCTCGGAGACGGTGTCGGTCGCCCTGCAAGACGGCCGGAACCCATCCATCGCGGTCTCCGGGCTCCCCGCCAACACGGTTGGGGTCCAGTACACGACCACCAGCGCTGCCGGTGCCAAGCTGATTCGCGCGAACGAGGACTGCTCGAAGTCGCCCGAGCCCCAGCGCCCGCGGGTCACGGGTGCCTACGTGGATGGTGCGTCGTTCGACGCCCTGCTCCCCGATCAGACTGCCGTGTTCTGCAACGGCGGGCGCCGCTGATCGCGGCGTCCGAGCATGACCGAGCCGCGACCGCGACTGACCTCGTCGCGCGTCGCCCGTGCCGCGCTCCCCAGGTTGACTCGACGTGAGGCCACCTCCGGCTGACCAGCGACCACGAACCGAGCTGCCTCCTCAGGTGGCCCGACCGAAGGAGAAGCCATGAGCTCGAACACTCTCAGAGGCGTGCGCGTCGCGTTCCTCGCAACCGATGGCGTCGAGCGCGTGGAACTCGAGTCGCCGCGGGATGCGGTGAGGGACGCGGGCGCCGAGGTGAAGCTCCTCACGATCGAGGACCTGAGCGTCGACAAGCTCGACAACGACAAGGACCCGGCCGGCACCGAACAGGCCGACGGCCTCGTCGCCGACTTCTCCGCCGACGACTTCGACGCCCTCGTGCTGCCCGGTGGCGTCGCCAACCCGGACAAACTCCGCCTGGACTCCGGTGCCGTCGCGTTCGCGAAAGCGTTCGTCGATCAGGGCAAGCCGGTCGCGGCGATCTGCCATGGGCCGTGGCTGCTCGTCGAGGCCGACGTCGTGCGCGACCGCACGCTCACGTCGTTTCCGTCGATCCAGACCGATCTGCGCAACGCGGGTGCGACCTGGCAGGACGAGGAGGTCGTCGTCGACGACGGCCTGATCACGAGCCGCAGCCCTGACGACCTTGACGCGTTCAACGCGAAGATCGTCGACGAGTTCGCTGCCGCGGCGCGATAGACGGCCTTCCGGCCGTCCACCCATCCGACCCGAAGCAAGGCTGTCCATGCTCGACACGAAGACCGACGGCGTCCTGCTGGATGTCGCCATCCGCCAGGCGCTCGACGACCCCGACCTCCGGGCTCGGACCGAGGCCGAACCCACCTACGCCGCCGGCCTGATTGCCGACGCGCGGGCCACCGCGACCGCCGCCTTCGCCGAGGGCGACGGGCCCGCACTCGACGCGGCGCACCGCACGCTCTACGCGATCTACGCACAGCACGCCTGGTCGCCCGTCGGCGCCATGCGCGACAACCAGCACGACCCGACCATCGCGGCCGTGCTGGCCGAGCTCGTGCGCGGGTTCGAGGGATGGCTCGCCGGGTTCGCCCTCCCGGAAGCGCCGCCCGAGGAGCCCGAGGCGTTCACGGCCTGGCTCACGGATCTGGCCCTGCACCGCCCGATGCCGGAGCTGCCGAGCACCGGCATGGGCGACTTCATCCGCGACGAGATCACGCTCGATCAGCTCAAGGAGATCGTCGCGCAGCGCTCGCTCTTCTTCCTGAAAGAGCCCGATCCGTGGGCGATGGTGATCCCTTCGCTCCATGGAGAGGCGAAGGCCGGGCTACTCGACCTGCTCCTCGACGAGTACGGCTGGGGCCGCTACGACCAGATGCACTCCACGATCTACGAGGACCTCATGGGTGCGCTGGAGCTCGAGACGGGCTACGACGCCTATGCGCCCCGCACCTCGTGGCAGTTCCTCGCCGGCATGAACCTGCAGAACATGTACGCGCGCCATCGCCGGTTGTGCCGTCGCATGTACGGCTACATCTACCTCGTCGAGGCGGATTCGCCGCGGGCGATGAAGAACTACCTCGGCGCCTGGGACCGGCTGGGCCTCGGCGACGACGAGCGCATCACGCGGTTCTACGAGCTGCACGTCACCGCCGACGAGGGCCATCAGGAGGTCGCGCTCGACGAGATCATCCTGCCGGTGGTCAAGGCGGAGCCGCAGGCCCGGACCGACATCGCGCGGGGCGTCTGGGAAGGGCGCGTCACCGACGAACTCTTCGCCAACCATCGCAAGGACGCCTTCGGCGCCGGGAGGTCGTCGCTGTGCCGGTGAGCAGTACCCCGGGCTACGTGCGGGTCGGCGACTCCGCCGACATCGCCATGGGCTCGACGTTGGCCACCACCGTCGGCGACGAGCCGGTGTGCGTGGTGCGCGTCGAAGATGGGCTCTTCGCCTTCGACGACGTGTGCCCTCACCGCGGCGCCGCGCTGTCGGAAGGCAAGCTCGCAGGGACCACGCTCACCTGCTCGGCGCACACCTGGGAGTTCGACGTGCGCAGCGGTGAGCTGCTGCGCCTGCGGGCGCCTGTGTGCCTCACCATGCGCGAGGTGCGCGAGGAAGACGGCGTCGTCCTGGTGGCCGAGCGATGAGGATCGTTGCGCCACCGGGCGTCTACCGGCCGCGATTCGACACGCAGATGCTGATCGACGCGGTCCGGGGTCATTCCCTGCCGCCCCGGGCCCGCGTCCTGGAACTCTGCACCGGCAGCGGGGCGGTCGCGATCGACCTCGCCGGACGCGGTCACGAGGTCACCGCCGTCGACCTGGGTCGACGCGCCGCCTGGGCGGCGCGGATCAATGCGCTGCTCAACCGACAGCGCGTCGCGGTCCACCGGGGCGACCTGTTCGCGGCCGT